>CAZTJP010000308.1:0-2975 GCA_964613895.1 uncultured Thiotrichales bacterium
CCAGTCAGCGCGCCGCATTGGGTGGCCGCAGTCGTGATCCTGTGAGAAATCCGGGGTAGCCATACAACGGGTTGTTGGCGCCGTGGGGTCGATTCCACGCCGGTGCTTTCGCATTGGCCGGGGAACCTGCTAAAATCCGCCTCCCTCCCTGCCGGAGTGGCGAAATTGGTAGACGCGCTGGATTCAAAATCCAGTTGGGGCAACTCAGTGTCGGTTCGAGTCCGACCTCCGGCACCATCTTTTCTTTCCCTGCCCTGGAGACCGCTGTGCCAACCGACAGTGCCGAAAGCGCCGGCAACGCCTTTGCTGCGCTGACCCCCGATGTGATGCTCGATGCGGTCGAAAGCCTGGGATATATCTGCGACGGCCGCTTCATCGCGCTCAACAGCTACGAGAACCGGGTCTATCAGATCGGGCTCGAATCCGCCGAGCCAATCATCGCCAAGTTCTACCGGCCCGGTCGCTGGTCGGATGCCGCGATCGCCGAGGAGCATGCCTTGACGCTGGCGCTGGCGGCGGAGGAAATTCCGGTGGTCGCGCCGCTGCGGGCTGCGGATGGCGCGACGCTGCATCATCATGGCGGCTTCCGTTTTGCGCTCTATCCGCGTCGAGGCGGGCGCACGCCGGAGCTGGACGACCCGCATCAGCTGGAGATCATCGGCCGCTTCATTGCCCGCATCCACCTGATCGGCGAACAGCAGCCATTCGAGCACCGCGAAACCATCAGCATCGAGCGCTTTGGGCGCGAGGCTGCCGACTATCTGTTGCAGGCCGGGCATATTCCGATGGCGCTGGCGCGCGCCTATGCCACGCTGGTGGACGATGTGCTGGAAAAGGTTCGGCAGCGTTTCGAGCGCGCCGGCGATGTGCGCTATCTGCGGCTGCACGGCGACTGTCATCCGGGCAATATCCTGTGGCGCGACGACACGCCGCATATCGTCGATTTCGACGATGCACGCAGCGGCCCGGCAATCCAGGATCTGTGGATGTTTCTCTCCGGTGACAGAAGTTACCAAACAGCCCGGCTCGCCGATCTGCTCGAAGGCTACACCCAGTTCCGCGATTTCGATCCGCGCGAACTGCATCTGGTCGAGGCGCTGCGCAGCCTGCGTATGATCCACTATGCCGCCTGGCTGGCGCACCGTTGCGAGGAGCCCGCTTTCAAGATGGCTTTCCCCTGGGCCGGCACCGCCCGTTACTGGGACGATCATATCCTCGGCCTGCGCGAGCAGTCAGCCTTGCTCGATGAGCCGGCGCTGGTTTGGGACTGAAGCGCCGCGCCCGGCAGAAACCGGGATTGCATGCTATATACCGGTTAGGCTCTGCGGCACAAGGATCGACATGCTCAATGAATCGCTGATATTTTCCGAATTATCGGAGCAGGACATCGCCTGCCTGGCGGAATACGGCATCCGGCGGCGATATCCCCGCAACAGCATCCTGATCCACAAGGGCGATGAGTGCACCGGGCTTTATCTGATACGTGAAGGCCGGGTCAAAGTCTATATCGGCGACGACATGGGAGGCGAGATCGTCTTCCGCTACCAGCAGGCGGGGGAATTCTTTGGCGAGATGGCGTTGCTCGACCAGGGGCCCCGCAGCGCCTCGGTGGCCACCGTGGAAGACACCGAGGTGATCTACGTCAGCAACACCGCGTTCAAACGATGCCTGTCCGAAAACCCTGATTTCGCCCTCAAACTCATTCGCTATTTCATCCAGCGCATCGCTGATCTGACAGACAGTCTGGCCGATTGCGCGCTGAAAAGCGTCTACCAGCGGTTGCGCGCCAAGCTGCCGACACTGGCACAGCCAGAAAACGGCGTCCTCGTGCTGGATCGGCCTTATACTCAACAGGACATCGCCGCCCTGGTGGGCTCGGGCCGGGAAATGGTCAATCGCATACTGAAAAAACTCGAAAGGGCAGGGTACATCGACAAGCGTAACGGCCGATTGGTGATCCTCAAGGATCTGCCGCGCAATCTGTCAAGCTAGTCCAGAATCATGATGCGCTATTCCTCAGCCATCATTTTCGCGCTTCTGATCATTCCCCTCATGCCCCTGGTGGCGAGCAATAAGAGTGATGTCAATCACTATGAAAAAGGCCTGAAACTGCTCGCCCGTGGTGACTTCGGGAATGCGCTGAATGAACTCGATCAAGCGGTTCAACGGGCGACCCGCCAAGGCAACCAGCGCCGCATCGTCCGCAGTCGTCTGGCGCTGAGCCGGGCGCTGGAAAATCTGGGCGAATTCACGGCATCGAAAACCAATCTGCAACAGGCGCTGGCGGTGGCTAATGCGCTCGATGATGCCGATCTGCGCGTTGCTGTCACCACTGCGTTGGGTAATGTGACCATTGTTACTGGTCCGCCAGCACAAGCCGAAGCACTGTTGCGCGAAGCGATCGAAACGGCGTCATCGGATGGCGCCCGTGCGCTGGCGTTGCTCGATCTCGGCAATCACCAGGCGGCGATCGGCCAAACCTCGCAGGCACTGGGCGCGTATCGGCGCGCGGCCCGGCTGGCGGGCAGGGCGGGTAACCAGCAACTGGCCGCAACTGCGCTGGCCAATGCCGCCCGGCTGACGTTGCTCGGGGAAGGTGACTCCCGCCACGGGCTAGCGCTGGCCAGCAAGGCGCTCGATCTGGCGCTGGGCCTGCCCGATACGCATGACAAGGCTTTTCTGTTACTCAATCTCGGCCGCAGTTTCGCCCGCCTCGACCAACCGGCCACGCCGGGTCGTTCACGTTATCGCCTGCGCGCGCTGCATGTGTACAGCCAGGCGGAAAAAGTTGCCCGCGTCATTGACGACAGCCGCGCGCTGTCCTATGCGCTGGGTTATCGCGCAGCCTTGTACGAGACTGAACAACGTTATCCGGAAATGCTCGAGCTGACCGAGCAGGCCCTAGCGCAGGCAAGGCGGCTGCCACAGCAGGACGCACATTTGCTGCTCGGTTTGTGGCACTGGCAGGCCGGGCG
>CAZTJP010000309.1:0-2971 GCA_964613895.1 uncultured Thiotrichales bacterium
CGTAGCGAGGCCGCTCAAGGTGGTGTGATGACTGGCGTTCGCGACCGAAGGCCGCTCAGGCGCGTAGCCGACACGACGTCGAGCCGCCCGACGGAGTGAACGCCAGTCAGTACATCAATCCACCGGCATGAGCAATGCCGGCTGGAGTCCGTCGGAATCCTTCAATGTTGGCGACCAGAAGCCATCCCATGCTTGCGGCCGGGCTCCGCCTTCGTACAGACGATAGCCGGGGGTGACAGTATCACCTTCGTAGTGCCAGGCCTGATCGTGGAGTATTTTTGCGCTGGCGGCTTCTGTCAGGGTGCATGCGGACGATGTGCTGCATACGCCGGAAGCGGTTCGTACCCGCGAGCGGTTCCACGGCACGCCGTCCGCGAAAGGAAATCCGGCCATGTTCCACTGCACGGCGTTGGGCCGTGTGCCGAGCGGTATTTCAAAACATCCGTTCTGCGAGGTGCAGGCTGACGATGCCACCACCGGGGTCGGCTGGCAGCTGGCAGGCATGTCCACCAACACGGGACTGCCAGTGACGTGAATCACCCAGTATCCGATTCCCTGTGACAAGGGGTCGGTTGGCTGGATCTGTTGGTAGTTGCCGTGTGCCGATAATGTCGGGTCGAAAGCGTACACCACCCAGTCGGTGCCGTAGACGGACCCCGCTGGCAGATCGTCTCCCAGCAGGTCGGCCAGTGTCGTGCCTGCATCGGGTTGGCACGGCAATGCCAGTTGATACCAGATGCCACTCTGCAAGGTTTTCACATATCGCTGTTGATCGCAGCCGCCCCACCAGCAGGCCACGGTATCGAGGAATTGATCGACTGCTGCCGCCTTTGGCGCATCGGCATCGGTCTGGCGCTGGTGCTCACGCAGGCCCCAGCTGCCGTATTGGGTGTATTGCCCGACCGCTTCGTACATGGCCATCAGTTCGCCGCCCGCAGCTTTCCAGTCCGTCAGGTAGCGCGCGTAGGCGGTCTGCATGCGGCCATCGCGATTGGCGGCTATGAAGAGATCGTTCAAGGCGGCGTTATTCTCGGCGCCGTTGTAGCCCACCAGATGCTGGCCGCCTTCATAGCCGATCAGCGACACGCCGTATTGGTCCGCCAGACAACGATAGGCCTCGGTTTGTGCTTTGGCTTCCGGCAGCGTGCCGCCGCGAGCGGGACCGACCGGACAGTTCCCCGGGGTTCCTGCCGCCGTTGACAGCGCCGTCAGTGACAACAACGCCGGGGTACGAATCAACGCTGAATCGATAGTCACCGGCTGTCCGGCGAGCCGGCGATTGAGTTCACCCGCCAGCCGCCATTGCTGTGATACCGGATACACAGGTCTGACCGATGATCCCGGGGCGCCCGCTGTGGCGGCGGGCGGCGCGCCGCCATTCAACACATCGAACAGCGTCGTCAGCGACCAGCTTGCGACCTGGTTCTGGGTGGCCGGGTCGCCCAGATAGCCGCCAAAGTAGGGGGCGATGGCCAATGCATCGACCTGCGAGGCGCAGCTTTGGCCCTGGTTGGGATTGCGGCTGTCGTTCTTCCACAGCGGGCATTCCAGCACCACGGCCTCGGTGACACCGCTGGCGGCGGCCTGGCCACCCAGCACGCATGTAATCCGGTCGGCCTGATCGCCCCAGTTCTGCTTCCACAGGTTACAGATCTCGATCGAGCGCTTGGCATAGAAACTCATCTGGCGGTCGTATTCCGAACCGGCCGTTCCCCACAGTTGCGCGCCCTTGGCCTTGAGGTATTCGGCACTGATGCCAAAGGGTGGCGCAAAGTTCCAGGCCTCATTGCCGAGTTCCAGATAGATCCGCTGGCCGCGCGTCAGTGACTGCCGCACCAGATCAGCGAACTGGCGGACGTAATCATCGCTGGCCTGATAGGGCATGTGGAACCAGCCATCGGCGCCGAGCACATTGAGCAGCGCCACCATGGCCTCGACCGGCACGCCTTTCTTGGTATACAGCCAGGCGCTGGTGTCCGGCCGGATGCCATCGGACCAGACGGCATAGCTGAATGGCGTGCGTTGCGACCATTCCAGCGTGGTGCTGGCGGTGGGATTGTGCGTCATCGCCTCGTTGATCTGCTGGTAATTGAGAAAGCGGATGACTTTGTAGCGCTTCAGGTCATTGAGAAAAACCGGATGGAAGATCACCTGATGACGCAGTTCGTCGAAGCTTTTGAACGTCCCCGGGCAATCGTTTGCGGAGGCGTACCAGGTGAACGGATCACCATCGCAGAGCCCACCGGGGTGAATGACCTGGATATTGCGCAGGTAATTGTCCGGGTTGGTGGCCGTGATGCGGATACGCGCCAGCGCACCGTTCATGTGGACGACATCGCAACCGGCGCCACAACTGCCGACCTTGCTGGCGCCCAGATCATAGACCAGCGTGCCCTCGCCTTCGTGGAAAACATGGTAATCGCCCTGCTCCCAGGAAGGTACGCCCCAGCCGGGGTAACCGTTGTCGAACAGCAGATAGCCGATCTGGGTGAAGGTGGCAGACTGCCCATTCAACGGTGTCAGCGAGCGTGGCCAGCCGTTTTCGTCCCAATCCACCTTGGTGGCTTCGTTGGTGTCCCAGGTGACGCCGTCGGTGGTCAGCACATCGGCGCGCTTGAATTCATCAATGGTCGGCCAGTCGGTCACCCAGCGGTAGAAGAATGGCAGATTGACGCCCAGCGGCGAGGCCTGATTGGCACGGCTGGCCTGCGCTGGCATGGCAACCAACCACGCTGCCGACATCATCGATATCGACACCACCCATACATGAAAAACCCGTGCAATCCCCTTCATCACTCATCTCCTGGATATCCCTGGCGTAACACAAAAAAGTGCCACAACGCGCACAGATTGTCCGGCGCCGACGCCCTTCCATCGCCGCTGATTGGCCAGAACGTGAAATGGTTCACATCGATACAGGACTCGAAGCCGGGCCGCAGAGTGGTTACTATTGGGCTCCACTCCGCTGATG
>CAZTJP010000310.1:0-2966 GCA_964613895.1 uncultured Thiotrichales bacterium
GCTCAAGCCCAAATACGTTTTCGCCGAAGCCGGCAAGGCAGGCAAAGCCTAGCCCAAATTCTCACAGGATCACGGCTGCGACCAGTTCGACATCGCAGCCAAGCCTCTGGGACACGCCGGTATGCGTGACGGCAACCGAATGGCGATGATAAGCTCACCCCGGATTGAACCTGACTCCGGATCGCCGCACACCATGACGCCTTTCAACCTCGATGACGATCAAAGTTATCGGCGCTGGCGCCGGCAGAAACTCGAATGGGCCCAGGATGACACACTGCTTCGCCCTCTCCAGGTGTCAAGAGCCACCCTCCCGAACAAGGACCGCATCGCGCTGCTGGAACGCCTGCACAAACGCGGTTTTGCGCTCTATCAGACAGAATATCCAATCAACAAACCGTGGCTGATCGAATTCGGATTGCAGTTCGGCCTTTCCCGGCTCGACAGTAATTTGTGTGCGGATCCCGATAGCATCACCACGCTCAAGGTCAAGAAAACGGGAAGATCGCGTCACTATATTCCTTATACCAACCGCCCCATCAATTGGCATACCGACGGCTACTACAATCCACCGGAACAACGTATCCACAGTTTCATCCTGCACTGTGTCACGCCAGCAGCCGAGGGTGGAGAAAATGGGCTATTCGACTGCGAACTGGCCTATATCGCGCTGCGAGACGAGAACCCCGACTTCATCCTGGCATTGTCACACCCCGAAGCGATGAGCATCCCGCCCAACGAGGAGAAGGGGCAACTAATCCGGGGATGGCAGACAGGCCCGGTATTCTCGGTGCACCCTGTCACGGGCCGCTTGCATATGCGCTACACTGCCCGCCAGCGAAATATCGTCTGGCGCAATGATCCGGTAACCCTCGACGCGGTAACGTTTCTTCAAAACCTGCTGACATCGGGCGAAAATGGAGTAATCTGGCACCGGCTGGCGGCGGGAGAAGGCTTGCTGTGCAACAATTGTCTGCATTGCCGGACCGCGTTCGTCGATCATGAAAACCAACGCCGCCACTACTATCGCGCCCGATATTTCGATTCTATCGACTATCGCCATCAACGATTGAGGAATACCGATGCTCTGGCTGAGTGAACTGCTGATTCAGGAACACAACGTAACCACTTTCGAGGAACTCAAACAGGCGCTCGTGGAGCGCGCCCGGCAAGGTGAAATGCACTTCGGGATGGATGTCAAACCCAGTTTTCACGACACGCCGGAAAACTGGGAAGAGATTCTGGAAAATACCTTTTCATCGACGAGATAACATGAACCTCTACTGGCAGGACGAGAATGACAGCCCGGAACTCTATCAGGTGCCGGATGATATCGTTGATATTCTCTTCAAGGTACGCTGCCCGGCGCTGCCCATCGATCACCATCAGGCGCTGTCGGATGCCATACAACAAGCCATGCCGTGGATCGCTACCGAAGAGGATGCGGCCATTCCCGCCATCCATGTCGCGGAATCCGGTAACGGCTGGATGCGCCCCGAAGATCCCGACAAGGAAGTACTCTGTCTGTCCCGTCGTACCCGCATGATGCTGCGCATTCCCAGCCACCGGCTCGATGACGCACGCAAACTGACGGGCATGGTACTCGATATCGATGGTGCCAGCCTGGAGGTTGGCGAATCTTCGACGCGCCCCCTGAGCAAGCTGACAACCATCTTTTGCCGCTATCTTGCCTCATCCCAGGCCGATGATGAAGCTGCCTTCATGCAGTCCACCCATGAGAAGCTCGCCGCGCTGGGTATTCGCCCCAAGAAAATGCTCACCGGGAAACTGCACCGCATTGCCAGCCATCAAGGACCGATCCTGACTCGGTCCCTGCTACTCGCCAACCTGGAGATCGAGGAATCGGTCAGGCTCCAGCAAAAGGGGCTGGGCCCCGGCCGAAAACTGGGTTGCGGCATCTTCCTCCCTCACAAGGGTATCGATCCTGTCCGCAAAGGCCAGGAAGCGAGTTAGAGGGGCCAGCCTTAGCCAGATCCTGGACCGGAGCCAGGAGGCACGATGTTATAACGTAAAGTCGTAGCTCAGACCAACCACGTAGGTATCTGCGTGAATGGTCTTTTCCTTGTTCGCCCGGGTGGCGTCGAACGTCAGCGCCAGATTGTCGGACACCATATAGCGAGCGCCAATCCCATAGGAAGCCGAACCGCCCCGTGACCGACTGCCGCTCGCACGGCGATAGACGACCCCGCCCCAGCCCAGTGCCGCATTGAATGCCAGACTGTCCGATACCGCCACTTCGGGCTTGAGGTAAAAACCTACCACATTGCGTGCTTCCACCTTGCTGCCGGAACCAGCATTGACGCCTGAGCGCATCTCGACACTGAGATAATCACTCAGATACACCCCCACGCGCATGATCAACAGGCTCGAAGCGTCACTGGCGGATGCGCTGGGCCGTGAATCGTCGATACTGGCCGAACCGATCCCACCCCCGATGTAGCCATCGAGATCACCAATCCCCGCGGCGTTGGCAACACCCCCCTGAAGCGCCGCAGCAGCGCATAGTATGTAAAGGCCATTTTTGATAGTCATAATCGAGTTCTCCGTATTTCAAGTCTTGGTTCATTGTGCGCCCGATGGCACACGGCCCATCATCGTTGGGAAAGCACCTCTCCATCCCCACCTGACTGGGTCATCGGCACACTGTCCGACAAGCCAAATACAACACTAGATCAACTTCTTACGTGGCTCCGTGATTGGTTTCACAACTCCGGGAGAAAGCAGCCGCCCCTTTCGCCTGAAGCTCCGAGGTTCCCATTACCACCAACAATGTGAATGGCCCAGGCTAAAAGAATGCATATATCGAGGAACCCAACGGTTTTCTGATTAGTGGAACTTATCGCTACAACAATCATTTTAAGATTACACACCATGGCGAATGATTCATACTTTGCGGCCATCATTCAACCAATGCCAAGGAGCCTGGAATCATGCTCACTACCAACCCC
>CAZTJP010000311.1:0-2963 GCA_964613895.1 uncultured Thiotrichales bacterium
GTAGGCTCGCTGGTCGTTGTCTCTGTACTCTGCCCGGGCATGGCCGTTGGTCGTGTCAGGCGGCTTGCGTTGGAACCAGCCGGGGTTTGGTGTCCGCTTCCAGGCGGAAGTAGCTGACTTCCCGGGCCAGTGTCTGCGCCTGTTTGCTCAGGTGTGCGCTGGCGTCGGCGGTTTGTTTGACCAGTTGACTGTTTTGCTGGTTGACGTGGTCGATGGTGTTGATGGATTGATTGACCATTTCGATGCCGACGGCTTGTTCTTCGCCAGCACTGGCGATTTCGGAGATTTGCTTGTTCACCCGGCAGATGCTGTTGATGATCTCGGAGAGGATTTCGCCGGATTCGTTGACCAGCTGGGTGCCGAATTCGACTTTTTCCTCGCTGTCGTTGATGAGGTCTTTGATTTGTCGCGCGGCTTCGGAGCTGCGTTGGGCGAGGTTGCGGACTTCGGAGGCGACGACGGCGAATCCTTTGCCCTGGTCGCCGGCATGGGCGGCTTCCACGGCGGCGTTGAGAGCCAGTAGGTTGGTCTGAAAAGCGATTTCGTCGATGACGCCGATGATGTTGGCGATTTTGTTGCTGGATTCCTGGATGGCGTTCATGGCTGAGATGGTTTTTCTGACGGTTTCATCGCTCAGTTTGGCTTTCTTCTGGGTCTCGGAAGAGAGTTGATTGGCGGTATGGACGTTGGCAGCGTTGCTTTTGACGGTGCCGGTGATTTCTTCCAGGCTGGCGGCGGCCTGTTCGAGGCTGCTGGCCTGTTGTTCGGTACGGCTCTTGAGGTCGTTGTTACCGCTGGCGATGCGCTGGGCATCCTGTTGCACGGCGTTGGAGGCCTCGACGATCCGGGTGATGACGTTGCGCAGTTGGTTGATGGACTTGTTGACTGCATCTTTGAGGTCACGGAAGGCGCCGGCATAGTCACCTTCGATGGTTTGCGACAGGTCACCGGCCGCCATGGCGCAAATGGATTGCCGGGTTTCGGTGATGAATTGGTCGCAGACGGCGACAAGGTTGTTGATCCCTTCGCCGATGAATTGGTAAAAGCCGGTTTTGTCGCTCAGTTCGATGCGGTATTTGAGATTGCCATCACGCGCTTCCTGGATCAGTTCACGCAGTTCTTCCCGAACGCGGGCTTCGGCGGTGTAATCACTCCATTCCATCACTGTGCCGATTTTCTCGCCTTGCGGGCTGTGGACGGGGTTGGCGACATAGTGGAAGACCAGATGGGCCAGCCTGAATTCCTTTTCGGCGCCAGGTGGTGTGGCAGCCAGGGCCTGTGTGGTCAGTTCGGCGATACCAAAGTCATCGAGCCGGGTACCGACCAGGCGGGTGGCGTCGAATCCGGGTATTTTGGTGGCAATCTGTTGATTGAGCGGCCCGAGCGAGGTTTTGAATGCCTGGTTGGTATAGATGATCGTGCCAGTGGCGTCTGTCAGTAGTACCGGGCGGGAGACGTTGTCGAGCGCGGTGGTGATCCGCTTCATTTCCACAGCTTGTTTGCGCTCTTCGGTAATGGATGTTTCCAGGCGGGTTTGCATCTTTTTCAGCGAGCCCATCAATGCGTGCAGTTCGTCGGTGCCGTCGATTGTGAACCGGGTGCTGTAGTCTCCGTCGGCGATTCTCGAGAAAATGTCCTGCATCAGCTTGATACGGCGGATCAGGCTGCGGTTGGTCAGTGTCGAGACGCCCCAGCCGATCGACAGCAGGAGCAGCATCAGCGCCAGGATGGCGAAAGTGTGCAGTTTTAGGGTGTTGGCGCGGTGTTCGAGACGTTGCTGGAGGAAAGTACCCAGTATCTCGCGGAGCTTGGCAGCTGTGGCAATGGTCTGGGTGCCGGCCGAGAACACTTCTTTGCTCGCTGTTTTGCCGGCGCGCAGTTCGGGAATCGAATCGACCAGCGTGAAAAAGTGGCTGGTTTGTTCGTTGAGTTGTTGGGTGAGTCCCTTCAGTTGCTTGTTGGCGGCCGCATCGGTCGGTTGGATGATCTGAATCGAACGGTTGATTTTGTCGAGGACGGTACTGGCGGTGTGGCGATCCGCGATTTGATTGATCTGCTGGTTTTTCGACAGATGGTTCGAAATGGCGAGTGCGGATGTCCGCCCCCTGAGTTTGCCGAGCGTTTCGCTCAGAACCGGAAAGTCCTCCAGCAGCAGACGGGCAGTATGGGTGTTGACGATATTCTGATCCGAGAAGAGGCCGGCCCGATCACCCAGCCTCTCGAGGAATTTCTGCAGGTTGTCGATCAGATCGGAGTGGTGTGAAAAGTCGTCTTCGGCGGTCTGGCCGATCGCGTTTTCCAGTGTGTGCCATTGCTGGGCGATTTTTTTCCAATCGTCGTCGAGGCCAAGTTTCTTGCCCAGAACGCGGCTCAGTTGATCGAGTTGGGCAAAAACCTTGTCCACATCACCGAGCTTGTCGGATACGCGGCCCTCGAGGCTCGTATCGCCGGCACGGAAAGCGGATGTGAGTCCGCGATGCTGGGCCAACTCGGTCATGGCGCGGCTCAGTTCGCGGGCGTACATCATGCCTTCGACCTGCAGGGAAGCGCGGCGAATCTGCTGGTGTGTCTGCTGCCAATACAGCGAAAACAGTACGAGTGATGAGAGTGCCGCCAGGGCACCGCCCAACAGCAGCTTATGCGAGATTTTCAGTCGCCCGAGCAGTGAGCTGAGCGGGTTTGCGGGCGGTTCGGGTAGTCGGAGTGGTTTTTTGCGCAGTCCCATGTTTTTCATCCTTATACTGATAGTTGTTTGTGGTGTTCCTCCTGTGTACTGAGCAAAGTTCGTTCCATGTAAATACTTCACTTTTGAAAAGTGAATAATTCACAATTACTTGAGTGATACTGTTGGGCGAGGGTGTTTGTCCGCCAGGCGGTTGGTCGGGCGCGGTAACCGCAGCGGCAAAGGTTGGCCGCTGCGGTTACCGGCGGCAGTCGGTTGCCGGTTAGCCCGGATTTCTCAC
>CAZTJP010000312.1:0-2961 GCA_964613895.1 uncultured Thiotrichales bacterium
GGACAACTCGACATCACCTTCTACCGCGACGACTTCAGCCAGAAAGGCCTCCACCCCGTCGTCAAACCCTCCAACCTGCCTTTCGACGTGGACGACCAGCACATCCTGCTCGTCGATGATGTGCTGCACACCGGCCGCACCGTCCGCGCCGCCATGAACGAACTGTTCGACTATGGCCGTCCCGCCAGCATCCACCTCATCGTACTGGTCGAACGCAGCGGCCGCGAACTCCCCATCGAAGCCAATATCTACGGCCACAACCTGACACTGGCGCCGGGCCAGCACATCAAACTCACCGGCCCCGACCCGCTGGCCCTCGAACTGCTGGAGGACTGAGCCATGCAAGCCGCGCCCACCCCCGGCCCCCTGCCCGCCTCGATACAACTCACCAGCGAAGGCAAACTCAAGCACTTCCTCACCCTCGAAGGCCTCAGCCCCGCCCTGCTGACCGAAATCCTCGATGTCGCCGAATCCTTCACCAGCGTCACCGCGCAACCGGTCAAAAAAGTCCCGCTGCTGCGCGGCAAAACCATCTTCAACCTGTTCTTCGAACCCAGCACCCGCACCCGCACCAGCTTCGAACTGGCCGCCAAACGCCTCTCCGCCGATGTCATGAACATGAACATCAGCACCTCCTCCACCACCAAGGGCGAAAGCCTGCTCGATACCCTGCGAAACCTCGAAGCCATGCACAGCGACATGTTCATCGTCCGCCATGCCCACAGCGGCGCCGCACAACTCATCGCCCGCCATGTCGCCCCCCACATCAGCGTACTCAACGCCGGTGACGGACAACACGCCCACCCCACCCAGGCGATGCTCGATGTCTTCACCATCCGGCGGGAAAAAGGCAACCTCGACCAGCTCACCGTCGCCATCGTCGGCGACATCCTGCACTCACGCGTCGCCCGCTCGCAGATTCAGGCGCTCAACATCCTCAACGTTCCCGAAATTCGCGTCATCGCCCCCAAAACCCTGCTGCCCAAAAACGTCGAAGAACTCGGCGTCCACGTCTACCACTCACTCGACCAGGGCCTGAAAGATGTCGATGTCGTCATCATGCTGCGGCTGCAAAAAGAACGCATGCAGGGCGCCCTGCTACCCAGCGAAAACGAATACTACCGGCTCTACGGACTCACCCGCGAACGCCTGGCCCGCGCCCGGCCCGATGCGCTCGTCATGCACCCCGGCCCCGCCAACCGGGGCGTCGAAATCGCCTCCGACGTCGCCGACGGCCCACAATCGGTCATCCTCAAGCAAGTCAGCAACGGCGTCGCCGTGCGCATGGCGCTGATGTCCCTGTGCATGGACGGCAGCCATACCGAGGTACAGCAATGAAAATCGCCATCCTCGACGGCCACCTCATCGACCCGGCCAACGACATCGACGAAATCACCAACCTCTACATCGCCCACGGACAAATCATCGCCCGCGGCACGCCGCCAGACGGCTTCCTCGCCCAACAAACCATCGACGCCAGCGGCAAACTGGTCATCCCCGGACTGGTCGACCTGTGCGCCCGGGTCGGCGAACCCGGCTTCGAACACAAAGCCGACATCCCCTCCGAAACCGCTGCCGCCGTCAACGGCGGCGTCACCACCTTATGCATTCCGCCCGACACCCGGCCCCCCATCGACTCCCCGGCCGATATCGAATTCATCGAACAACGGCAAGCTGAAACAGGCCTTGCCAAAATCGTCTCACTGGCAGCCCTGACCCGCGACCTCGCCGGCGAACAACTGACCGACATGGCCAGCCTCAAAGAAGCCGGCTGCGTCGGCGTCACCCAGGCCTACGCGCCATTCTCCAACACCAACGTCCTGCGCCGCGCGCTCGAATACGCCGCCGGACTCGACCTGACCGTCCACATCTGCCCGCAAGACTTCGCCCTCTCCCAGGGCGGCTGCGCGCACGAAGGCCCCATCTCGACAAGACTCGGCCTACCCGCCATCCCCGAAGCTGCCGAAACCGCCGCCATCGGCTTCTACCTGCCCCTGATCGAACAGGTCGGCGTACGCACCCACTTCGGCCGGCTCTCCACCGCCCGAGGCATGAACATGATCCGCCGCGCCCGCTACGACAACCTGCAAGTCAGCGCCGACGTCTGCATCCACCAACTCTTTCTGACCGAAATCGACATCTCCGACTTCAACGCCCTGTGCCACACCCGCCCGCCACTGCGCAGCCAGCGCGACCTCGAAGCCCTGAGAAAAGGACTCACCGAAGACGGCATCCAGGCCATCTGCTCCGACCACCACCCCCACGACCAGGACGCCAAACTCGCCCCCTTCCCCGCCACCGAACCCGGCATCTCCTCCATCGAAACCTTCCTGCCCCTCACCCTGCGGCTGGTCGAAGACGGCATCATCACCCTGCGCCGGGCCGTAGAACTCATCAGCCTCGAACCCGCCCGCATCCTCGGCCTCGAAAGCGGCTCGCTCGGTATCGGCGACACCGCCGACCTGACCCTCATCGACCCGCAAAAAGAATGGCAATGTCAGCCCGAACGCATGCTCAGCCGTGGCAAGAACTCACCCTTCACAGGCTGGGCATTCAAAGGCAAGGTTGAAACAACCCTCGTCAACGGCAAAATCTGCCACAGCGCCCAATAGACTATTGGCGGATGACGCTGCGCTTATCCGGCCCTACCGGTGCTCAATAAACCAACCACGGCTTGATGGGTTTCGCTGCGCTCTACCCATCCTACGCATACCCAATCGGCGCCACCGAACCCGTAGGATGGGTAGAGCGCAGCGAAACCCATCATTCCCGACTACGAGGCTGCGAAGATCGAAGACTACCTCGGAGCAACCGGGTGGGCAGCGGCTGTTCAGGAGCGTTGGCCGCAGGGAGGCGGCCGTCGAGCCTACAAGGACGTACTTGCTGCGGCCCGTGAACAGCCGCTGCCCCACCCGGTTGCGGAGGTTGGAAGAACACCCAACCAATAACGCAATAACGCAA
>CAZTJP010000313.1:0-2956 GCA_964613895.1 uncultured Thiotrichales bacterium
GCGTAGGCGGCCGAGTGCGATTTGTTGAATCCGTAGCCGGCGAACTTCTCCATCAAGTCGAAGATGTAGTTGGCCAGATCCTTGTCCACGCCGCGCTCGGTCGCGCCCTTGAGGAAGATATCGCGCTGCTTGGCCATCTCTTCCGGCTTCTTCTTGCCCATCGCGCGGCGCAACAGATCGGCGCCGCCGAGCGTGTAGCTGGCCAGCACCTGGGCGATCTGCATGACCTGTTCCTGGTAGAGAATGACGCCATAGGTCGGTTGCAGGATCGGCTCGAGATCCGGGTGCGGGTATTCGACCTTGGCCCGGCCATGCTTGCGGTCGATGAAGTCATCCACCATGCCGGATTGCAACGGCCCCGGCCGGAACAGCGCCACCAGCGCGATGATGTCCTCGAAGACATCCGGTTGCAGCCGCTTGATCAGATCCTTCATGCCGCGGGATTCGAGCTGGAAGACGGCCGTGGTCTGCTGCGCCTTGAGCAAGCGAAAGGTTTTCTCGTCATCGAGCGGAATACGGCTGATGTCGAGCGGCGGCTCATCAGGACCGCGTGTTTCATTGATCGCCTTGACCGCCCAGTCGATGATCGTCAGCGTGCGCAGACCAAGAAAGTCGAACTTGACCAGCCCGACCGCTTCGACATCGTTCTTGTCGAACTGGGTCACCAGATTGCCGCCGCCCGGCTCGCAATACAGCGGCGTGAAATTGGTCAGCCCGCTGGGCGCGATCACCACGCCGCCAGCATGCTTGCCAGCGTTGCGCGCCAGTCCCTCCAGCTCGCGCGCCAGATCGATCAGTGCCTTGACCTCCTCGTCCGACTCATACAGCTGCGCCAGATCGTCCTCCTGTTCCAGCGCCTTCTCCAGTGTCATGCCGATCTCGAACGGAATCAGCTTGGCAATGCGGTCGACGAACCCATAAGGATGCCCCAGCACGCGGCCAACATCGCGCACCACCGCCTTGGCCGCCATCGAACCATAGGTGATGATCTGCGAAACCTTCTCCCGGCCATAGCGGCGCGCGACATAGGCGATCACGTCGTCGCGTTTCTCCATGCAGAAATCGACATCGAAGTCGGGCATCGACACCCGCTCGGGGTTGAGGAAACGCTCGAACAGCAACTCGTATTCGAGCGGATCGAGATCGGTGATCTTGAGCGCATAGGCCACCAGTGAACCCGCACCGGAGCCACGCCCCGGCCCGACGGGCACATCATTGTCCTTGGCCCACTGGATGAAGTCGGCAACGATCAGAAAATAGCCCGGAAATCCCATCTGGATGATGACATCCAGCTCGGTCTCGAGGCGTTCATAGTAAGGCTGGATGCGGGTCTCGCGGTCCGCCGTCTCATCCTTTGGAAACAGCACTTCGAGCCGCGCCTCCAGCCCCTGCCGCGCCTCGCGGGCGAAATACTCGGCCTCGGTCATGCCGTCGGGAATCGGGAAATCCGGCAGCACATTGTGGCCCAGCTCGAGCACCACATTGCAGCGCCGGGCGATGGCCACACTGTTTTCCAGCGCCTCGGGCAGATCCTCGAACAAGGCCGCCATTTCCTGCGGCGACTTCAGATACTGCTCTTCCGAATAATGGCGCGGGCGCTTGCTGTCCGCCAGCACATAACCATCATGGATGCAGGTGCGCGCCTCATGGGCGCTGAAGTCGCGCCGCTGCAGAAAACGCACATCATTACTCGCCACCACCGGCAGATCATGCTGCTCCGCCAACGCCACCGCCGCCTCGATATAGGCCTGCTCATCGGGCCGGCCGGTACGATGCAATTCCAGATAGAAACGATCTTCGAAATGCCGGGTCCAGAAATCCAGCGCCGCGGCCAATGCCGCCTTGTTGCCACTCAACAAAGCCTGGCCCACCTCTCCGCGAACGCCGCCCGACAACGCCAGCAGTCCGTCGCTGTGATCCGCCAGCCAGTCACGCTCGATCTGTGGCGGGCCACCACCGACCTGCCCCTCCTGGTAGGCGCGCGAAATCAATTTGGAAAGATTCAGATAACCGTCGTGGTTCTGGCACAACAGCAACAGCCGATAACCCGGTGTCGCCTCGCCCGGCGCCGCCCGCAGCAACAGATCGGCGCCGAAAATCGGCTTGATGCCCGCCGCGATCGCCGCGCGATAGAACTTCACCATCGCGAACAGATTGCTCTGATCGGTCAGCGCGACCGCCGGCATCTCCAGCTCTGCCACCCGCGCCATCAACGGCTTGATACGGATCAGGCTATCGACCAGCGAGTATTCCGTATGCAGCGAAAGATGAACGAATCCGGCAGTCACAACAGGCCCAACGCCTCCGCAACGGGTCTGAAGCTGCGCCGGTGATGCGGCGTGGCGCCATGAATACGCAACCGCTCGCGATGCAACCGGGTGGGATACCCCTTGTGCCGGTCGAAACCATAGTCGGGATAACGCCGATGCAACGCAACCATCTCCGCATCACGCGCCACCTTGGCGAGAATCGAAGCGGCACTGATGGCCGGCTCACTGCCATCACCACCGACAATGGCGCGCGCCCGGCACGGCAGCGCCGGACAATGGCGGCCATCGATCAACACCTCATCAGGCGCCACGGGCAAGGCCGACACCGCCCGCTGCATCGACAGCAAGGTTGCTTGAAAAATATTCATCGCATCGATCTCGCAAGGCTCCGCACGGCCGAACGCGAAATACAGCGCCCGCTCACGGATCAACGCCGCCAGCTTCTCCCGCCGGCAGGCCGTCAACCGCTTGGAATCATCCAGGCCATCGATCGGTCGCGCGGGATCGAGAATCACCACCGCCGACACCACCGGGCCTGCCAGCGGCCCCCTGCCCACCTCATCGACGCCTGCGATCAACATGGCCGATCCGGAATACCCTGCATATCAACGTCTGCCCGTATCATTGGATGTGGAGGGAAGTATATCGTTCCCGAAGCCATATTGCCGCAATCCTCATCTTGCGAG
>CAZTJP010000314.1:0-2939 GCA_964613895.1 uncultured Thiotrichales bacterium
CTTCCTCGCCGTGATCGTTCAGGTTTGCAACCAGAACGTCACCGGCCCGTCGTTGACCAAATGAATCTGCATATCGGCGCCAAACCGCCCAGTGGCCGTGTCCGGATGCTGGCGGCGTGCCTGCTCCACCAGGTAGTCATAGAGTGCCTCCCCCAGCTGCGGCGAAGCGGCACGGCTGAAACTGGGACGTCGCCCCTTGCGCGTATCAGCGGCCAGGGTGAACTGCGAGACCAGCAACAACCCGCCAGAAATATCACGCACACTGAGGTTCATCTTGCCCTGCTCATCCGCAAACACACGGTAACCCAAGAGCCGCTCCAGTAATCGATCGGCCGACTGATGGGTATCCTCTTTTTCCACACCAATCAGCACCAGCAGACCCGGGCCGATTTCACCGACCGTCTCACCCGCGATTTCGACTCGCGCCTCGGTCACGCGCTGTAGCAAACCGATCATGACTCACCCCCTTGCGCATGAAGTTTGTCGGCCCACTGGTCGGTGGCTGCCAGCAACGCCTTGCTGAGCGCAGGTTCCGATGTGGAATGCCCACTCGAAGGCACGATCTGCAATTCCGAATCCGGCCAGACTTGATGAAGCAACCAGGCCTGCTCAACCGGACAGATGCAGTCGTAACGACCGTGGATGATGGTTCCCGGAATACCCTTCAGCCGGTCAGCCCGCAGCAGCAACTGGTCAGGCTCCAGAAATCCACGCTGGAGAAAATAATGGCATTCGATCCTTGCCAGACTGAGCGCGATATGGGGATCGGTGAAAAACGCCACCGTGGCGGGATCGACTTCCATGCCCGATGTCACCGCCTCCCAGCGAGCCCAGGCTTCGGCCGCGCGCATCTGCGCCACCTCATCCTCACCGGTCAGCAGCGCATGATAGGCGCGCACCAGGTCACCGCGCTGGCCAGGTGGAATCGGCGCCACGAAGTCTTTCCAGTGCTCGGGGAACAACCGGCTGGCGCCACGCTGATAGAACCACTGGATGTCTTCATCCCGGCACAGGAAAACACCCCGCAAAATCAATCCCAGCACCCTGTCGGGATGCGTCTCGGCGTAGGCCAGCGCCAGCGTCGATCCCCACGAACCGCCAAACAGCAACCAGCGATCGATCCCCAGCGCTGTACGGATCTTTTCCAGATCCGCCACCAGATGCCAAGTCGTATTGGCCTCCAGGGAAGCATGCGGCGTCGACTTTCCCGCGCCCCGCTGATCATAGAGAATCACCCGGTAACGCGCCGGGTCGAAAAACGCCCGCGCAAATGGCGCACTGCCGGTGCCCGGCCCACCATGCAGATACACCACTGGTACGCCGGTGTGGGAGCCACTTTCTTCAATGTAGAGGCGATGCCCTTCTCCCACATCGAGAAACATCGTGTGGCGGGGCTTTTCGACGGGATACATGCGCGACCCTGGCAGCCAGGAAATCAAAGGTCAACCATTCTCCCAGCTCCACAGCAGCCCGTCCAGCACATGAAAAACACGGCCAAAAGCGCCAACACTCACAGATTTCGCATCTTCGTCGGCTATTCATGACCGGAAAACCGATTCAGTCCACATTTTGCACCTTGTGATCACCCCGTGGGACGCTGCAAAATATCGTTACAACGCCACGGAGCAACAACTGGCCCAACCCGATGGGGAGTACGCGGTTGGAACCACCATACGACAACAGATTCTCCGGGCGCCATCACGGGAAGGCGGGCTAAACATGCCTTCCCTGACTTCAAACTATTGGGGAATCTCTATGTTTCTGGATGCCCGCCGTGTCGAGCCCGGCAAAACGCTCGACTGTGATATCTGCATCGTTGGCGGTGGCGCAGCAGGCATCACGCTTGCTCGTGAATTCAACCAAAACGGCATGCAGGTCATCCTGCTGGAAAGTGGCGCCCTGCGTTACAACAAAAAGACCCAGGCACTGTACAAAGGGGAAAATACAGGCCTCCACTACGAACTCGACACGACCCGAACACGTTACTTCGGTGGCAGCACCAACTGCTGGGGCGGCTGGTGTCGCCCGCTGTCAGAAATGGACTTTTCCCAACGCAAATGGGTAGCCAACTCCGGCTGGCCGATCCCACGCAGCGAACTGGAACCGTACTACCAGCGCGCCCACGCCGTCGCTAATGTATTACCGGGTGAATACGACCCCGAACGGTGGCTCGCCCGACAGAAAAACCCCAACCTCAGCATTCTGCGGTTTGCCTCCAATCGTGTCGAAACACGAATCGCGCAACTCTCGCCCTGTCCCCGATTTGGCCGGGAATACCGCGAAGAACTGAAACAATCGGACAATGTCCGGCTGTTCTTCAACGCCAACATCACAGGGTTTCGCGCCAATCCCAACGGCACTCAAATCGAACGCGTCGATGTTGCCTGCCTCAATCGCAATCATTTCTCTGTCACCGCCAAAACCTTCGTCCTGGCAACCGGCGGTATCGAGAACGCCCGATTGCTGCTGCTGTCAAACGACGTACAGAAAGAAGGCCTCGGCAACCAGCATGATTTGGTGGGCCGGTTCTTCATGGAGCACCCCCGCATCGTCACTGGCGAAATCGAATTCTTCAAGGACATCCGCCCCGACCTCTACGATACCGGCTACGCCTATTTCAACTCCCCCGTCATCGCCAGCCTGGCACTGTCACCCGACACCCAGCGACAAGAACAACTGCTGAACTACCACGCCTACATCGAAGCAATGTACGAGGGCGAAGACTCCGAAGGTGCTCGCGAACTGAAAGACCTGTATATCAAACTGCGACGCGGCGAGATCCCCGAACGGTTCGTGTCCATGACCGGCCACATCCTTCGTGATCTGCCCCAGGTCTACAAATACTTCAAGGGCAAACGCCTGCGTGCAGAGCGCTACATGCGCACCCACAAACTGGTCAATATCCTCGAACCGGAACCCAACCCGGAAAGCCGCATCAC
>CAZTJP010000315.1:0-2913 GCA_964613895.1 uncultured Thiotrichales bacterium
GGTCGCAGCCGTGATTCTGTGAGAACGCGGGTTAGTTGAGGTGCTTCGGCGCCCGGCCAACCTTTTCGCCAAGCGCCCTTTCCCGATCCTTGACGATCCGCTCGGCAACCTGCCGAACCGCGCCGGTCAGCCACATATAGGTCTGCGACCCCTGAGAATAGTCGGCCGGACCGAATGACTGCACCCTGCCCTGTTCCTGCAGCATGTTGGCTTGTTCGAACTCGCGTACCGAACCACTTTTGTAGACCCCGTAGGTTTTGCCGCCACCGCGTTTGACGACCGAGAAAACCGGCACATCGGAAGGCCCATCGGCAACATAGATCATGTTCTTGACCGGAATGCGCCGGTCTTCCTCGGCAATCTGCGCATTGACGCTGATTTCCGGATGTTTGTTGGCACCTTTGTTGATCTCAAAGATCGCGCGGGTCTTGGTGGTGTTGTCGAGCACGTAGCCAAGCTGCGCCACCACCGGGCTGGAAGAGCCGAGATCCTCGACGAATTCACAGCCCCAGATGCCATCCAGACAGGAGGCAATGCGACTCCCCTTGATCATCTGCGTCAGGCCGGTGCTGACCACATAGTGCTCCAGCGAAATCTCGTGATGACGAAAGACCTCCTCGTCGAGCTGCTTGCGCAAATCGTCGAAGAACGCTGGCAGACCGGGATAGAACTCAAGCTGGGCACCCAGCTCCCGAAGCAACTGGTTGGTCAGCCCCTTGAATTTGCCAGCCCGGACATATTGCAGAATATGATTGAGATAGAGAATCTCGGTCGAGATCTGCTCGCAGCCCCGGCGCCGGTATTGCTCGGGCAGCGCATTGACCTCTTCCCAGAAAGCAGCCTCGTCCACCCCGAACTGCTCGAACAACGGCCGTTGCATGTAACCCGGAATCAACGTCTTGTCGAAGTCCCAGATGACGGCAATGATGGTTTGCGTAAATAACTTCGGCATCGTTCGTCAAATCACTTCCGCCAGATCGCCTTTCTGCTCGAGCCAGCGTTTGCGATCAGCGGCCCGCTTGCGAGCCAGCATCATGTCCATCACCGACGTGGTTTCCGTCTCCTCATCCAAGGTCAACTGCACCAGCCGCCGGGTTTCGGGCGCCATCGTGGTTTCCCGCAACTGCATCGGATTCATCTCGCCCAGCCCCTTGAATCGCGTCACCGTCACCTTGCCCTTGCGCTTCTCGGCCTGAATCCGGTTGAGCAAGCCTTCCCGCTCCGCATCATCCAGCGCATAGAATTTTTCCTTGCCGACATCGATGCGATACAGCGGCGGCATGGCGACATAGATGTGCCCGGCCTCCACCAACGGCCTGAAATGTCGTAGAAACAAGGCACAGATCAGTGTGGCGATATGCGCGCCATCGGAATCCGCATCGGCAAGAATACAAATCTTGCCATAGCGCAGTCCCGAAAAATCCTCCGATCCCGGCTCGACACCGATTGCCACCGAAATATCGTGCACCTCCTGCGAGGCCAACACCTGATCGGCATCGACCTCCCAGGTATTCAGAATCTTGCCCCGCAGCGGCATGATCGCCTGAAACTCCCGGTCGCGCGCCTGCTTGGCCGAGCCACCAGCGGAATCGCCTTCCACCAAAAACAGCTCGGTACGTGTCAGATCCTGCAATGCGCAATCGGCCAGCTTGCCAGGCAGCGCCGGCCCCTGGGTGACCTTTTTCCGCACTACCTTCTTGCCCGCCCGCAACCGTGCCTGTGCATTGTTGATCGCAAACCGTGCAATCTCCTCGCCAGCCGTGACATGCTGGTTCAGCCACAGCGAGAACGCATCACGCACCACGCCCGCGACAAACGCCGCCGCCTCACGCGAAGACAACCGCTCCTTGGTCTGGCCGGAAAACTGCGGATCGCGCAGCTTGACCGAAAGAATGAAGCTGACCTTGTCCCAGACATCATCCGGCGCCAGCTTGACGCCCCGTGGCAACAGATTGCGCAACTCACAGAACTCCCGGATCGCCTCGGTCAAGCCGCTGCGCAAACCGTTGACATGGGTGCCACCCTGAGCCGTGGGAATCAGGTTGACATAGCTTTCCGACACCCCTTCGCGACTTTCAGGCAACCACACCAACGCCCATTCGGCCGCTTCGGTATCGCCCGACATCGACCCGGTGAACGGCGCCTCGGGCAAACGCGCCGCATCGCCGATCGCCTCCAGCAGATAATCGAGCAGACCATCCTGATAGTGCCAGCTGAGCGACTCACCCGTGGTTTCATCGAGGAAACGCACCTCCAGCCCCGGACAGAGCACCGCCTTGGCACGCAGGATGTGTTTGAGCCGGGCGACCGAAAACCTGTCGGAATCGAAATATTTTGGATCGGGCCAGAAACGCAGCCGCGTGCCGGTATTGCGCTTGCCCACCGACCCGATCTCCTCCAACTCGCTGTGCAGCTCACCGCCGCGAAAGCTGATGTTGTATTCCTTGCCATCACGCTTGACCCAGACCTCGAGCTGCTTCGACAGCGCATTGACCACCGAGACGCCAACGCCATGCAAGCCTCCGGAAAACTGATAATTCTTGTCCGAAAACTTGCCCCCGGCATGCAGCGTGGACAGGATCACCTCGACCCCGGGCCGCCCCTTTTCAGGATGGATATCGATCGGCATGCCGCGTCCATCATCGGCGACCGACAACGAACCGTCCTTGTGCAACACCACCTCGATCAACGAGGCATGACCCGCCAGCGCCTCATCGACACTGTTGTCGATCACCTCCTGGGCCAGATGATTGGGGCGTGAGGTATCGGTATACATACCGGGCCGCTTGCGCACCGGCTCCAGCCCGCTGAGTACCTCGATATCCGCTGCATTGTAGGTTGCTGCCATGGCGCCAGGGTCTTCATCCACGATGTGGGCATTGTATACCGTGACCCGTCCGCCAACTACAATAG
>CAZTJP010000316.1:0-2890 GCA_964613895.1 uncultured Thiotrichales bacterium
GAGCACCCGTTTGTGGACCTTGCCCTGAACCCTGGCCAGCGCTTTCTGCGCGGCGATCACCGACGGGCTGTCGGGATTACTGAGATCGAGTTGTGGCTGGTCGATGGCGAGAAAGTGCAACACCGACACCTGTGGTGAGCGAGGCGAGGACACATAGGCGGTATCGCCCTTGACGGCCAGTACCCGGAAGGGATAGCTGAAATCGTGGATTTCGGGATCGGCCATCAACATCCGATTGAGTTCGGCGACACGCGGATCATTCTGCGAACGCCACAGCGACAGCAGGCCCAGTGCAATGGCGGCAATGATCACGCCAACGATAATGCTTTCCCGCTTGCTCGATCGTGGAAGATTTTTGCTCATGATTCTGACGATGAGGTATAGAAGAGATCGCGATAGATGCCCTCGCCCCAGGCCAGCGCGGCTTGCCCGCCGCGCGCAGACCATTGTTCGATCTTGTGCACACGATCGAAGGCGAAGGTTTTTTCCTTTTTGTCGTAACGGTAGAACGCAATGATGCTCATGGCCTCCAACGGATCGATGCGAACGCCGGAAAAACACATGGTCTGTGGGCTGCGCCAGGGGATTTCCTTGCCCTGGGCATGCGCGGCGATCACTTCGGCGACATAGCGGGCTTCGGTATAGGCGGTATTGCCGCTCTTGGAGAACGGTTGGGGACGTGAGTCACCGGCGACATAAACGTGTTCATCACCCTTGAGGTGATATTTGAACTCGTCGATGTCCGCCTCTTTTTGCTCACTTTCCTGACGCGCCAAACCCAGCTGTTCGATCAACCGGGCGGCCCGAACCGGCGGGTAGATGACAGCGTCATCGAACGGGTAATGATCGAAGTCGGTGACAATTTCCTTTTTCTCCAGGTCGATCCCGGAGATTTCCGTGCTCGGCACATATTCGATGATGTCGGCATAAAACGTGGAGAATGCCTTGCGGAAACCGTCTTTCTTGATACGGATCTCGGGGTTCATGTCGAGCAGCAGGATTTTTGCCTTGATGTCCCGCTTCTTGAATATCGCTGCCGCCATGCAGGCGCGTTCATAAGGGGCCGCCATGCAGCGGTAGTTGCCAGCAGGAACGGTCAGCACAAACGTTCCACCCGCGAACTCATGCAATTTACGCTTGATGCGCAGATGTTCGGAAAAATCGATGAACCCGCCGGGGTAACGGGTTTGTACCTCGAACTGCTGTTCTGGTGAATCGACGCCGATGCGGCCATAGTCGTAGTCGATACCCGGCGCCAACACCAGATAGTGGTAATCGACAATTCCCTGATCGGTATACAGTTTGCGGCTGTCGCGATCGAGCCCCACCGCCGAGGCGTGGAGAAAATGGTAGCCGTTACTGTTGGCGGCATCGAGATAACTGTGTGAAAGAAATTCGAGATCGACCTGGTCGGCCAGCCACAGATTACTGAGCGGGCAGGAAATGAACAGACTCTTGCGGTCGATCAGCACGACATCGAAAGCCGGGTGGAAACGTTTCAGGTAGCGGGCCAACGACAGGCCGGACCAGCCTCCACCCAGTACCACCACCCGGGGACCACGCGCTTTCGGCAAAGGGGCACTGCGCAGATAGTTCGATGGCATGGCGGCCAGCGCCTTGCGCTCGCTGTCCGGCAAATCACCGGCATCACTCCGGGACGACAGACCGGCTCCGGCGCCGAGCAAACCGGCGCCGCCCAGTTGGATGAACCCACGGCGGGTGATCTTGTCGGCCATGCTCATTGCTCCTCGAAGTCTGGGTTTCGCCAGTTCCGCGATGGCGCAAGATCCACACGCGGTACTGGAATATGCGAAACGTAGTTCATGATCCGTTCGATCTGCTTTAGCGAAAGACTGCCAATCACCTGCGTCATGCGAGGATTGACGGTACGATGGCCGGCACGGATTTCCTTGGCCTGACGCAGCAGATAGGCATAGTGCTGTCCTTGCAGGCGCGGAGTGTAACTGGCGTCGTCCCCCTCGGCGAAACGGCCATGACAAACCTTGCAGTTCGCTTCATAGAGTGCCTTGCCGCTTGCATATTCCGGGCTACCCTGCCGCCACGGACCTTTCCCGTGATCGGGGTCCATTGGCAAGGTGGAGATATAAGCAACCACATCCGCCAGGGATTGATAATCCCCGATCGTGCGTGGCTGAACGAAAGGATACATGATCGGGTTTTCCCGCTTGCCGGCCCGTATGTCGAGCAACTGACGCATCAGTACCCGGGGGTGCTGCCCCGCCAGCTGCGGGAAACCTCCATCGTGATTGCCCCAACCTTCGGGCAGATGGCAGGAGGCACAGATCTCATAGACATACTTGCCATGCTTGAGATTTGGCTGAAAGCTCAGCTCGATGGTAATCGGTTTAGTGTCGGCCGCCCGGGACGGCAGACCCGGCCACAGAAGCAGAAGAAACAGGCTCAGACAAAGGCGGCTGGGGATGATCATGGCCGGATTATAAGGCTCCCGGCCACAAAACAGAATGATGTTATCACCGGGTCGCATAGCGAGGCCATCAAGGTACCGTGATGGCGGGTGTTCGCGACCCAGGGCCGACGTAATCCGGTGAGAAAGCAAAACGGGGCCATCAGGCCCCGTTTTGCACGTCTTGCGACGCTGCTTATTGCAGCTTGAAGTTCGACTGAACCACAGTGGACTGCTGGACACTGGTCGAATGACCGGCGTTCTGGCTGACCATGGCGATGCCCGAAGCGCCCGAGAACGAACCCGTGATGCTGTTGCTGGTATTGTAGGTGCTGGCGTCGCCATTGGTGACCGGCGACAGCGCGCCTTCGGTGAAGCCACCAGTGACCGCCACCTTGTTGCCGCTGACCGTGGCATCGAGGTCGGTAGTGGCGATTGCCTGGTCGGCGCGGTTGGCATACAGCA
>CAZTJP010000317.1:0-2887 GCA_964613895.1 uncultured Thiotrichales bacterium
GGATATGCGACTCGATGCTGTCTTCCGCCGACAGCACCGCGGAGATGCCACCCTGGGCATAGAACGTACTGCCCTCGGTTACCCGCACCTTGCTGAGCACCGCCACACGCCCATGCTCAGCCAGACTGAGCGCCACTGTCAGACCCGCCGCGCCACTGCCGATCACCAGGACATCGTGATCGAAGTCCTGTTGTACTTGTTTCCCACTGTTCATTTCGTCGGCTATTTTGTCATAATCGGGTCAAGCCCGTCGCGGGAACTTTCTGGCCGAACGGCTCAACCAGGTTCCCGGACGGTATAAAACTGATGGACGAATGTGATCCGGCCCAACTTGATACTGTCGCCACGGCTCTGACGAAACAATGTGACCTGGCGCAAAAAAACTGCCCGAACGATCACGGCGGAACAGGGAATTACAACTATAAACAAACCGGGTAGAGTCCAGTGAAAAGCAACGTAGCAATAGAAACGACGGACGCGGAACTCGTCAAGCTCGTCCAGGCCGGGGACCGATCCGCGTTCGACATCCTTGTCCAGAAATATCAGAACAAGATCATTCACCTGGTCGGCCGCTACGTGAAAGACCCCAATACCGCGCTCGATGTGGCGCAGGAATCCTTCGTCAAGGCTTACCGGGGCATGGCAAGCTTTCGTGGCGATAGCGCGTTCTACACCTGGCTCTACCGCATCGCCATCAACACCGCCAAAAACCACCTGGTCGCCAACAGCCGTCGCAAACCCGGTACTGAAATCGACCCCGACGATGCCGAACAGTTCGGTGATTTCGATGCCTTGCGTGAAACATCGACCCCCGAACGGGTTCTGCTGAGCGAAGAAATCAAACTCACCGTCATCCAGACCATCAGCAACCTGCCGGAAGACCTCAAGACCGCCATCACGCTGCGCGAAATCGAAGGATTGAGCTACGATGCCATTGCCGACGCGATGGATTGTCCAATCGGCACCGTCAGATCACGAATCTTCCGGGCACGCGAGGCCATCGACAAGGTACTGTCACCACTGCTGTACTGAGCCGTCTGATTCACCAGCGAATGGCACGCGAGCCCTCGGTCGCGAACCCCAGCCATCACGCCACCTTGAGCGGCCTCGCTACGCGACCCTGCGAGAACTGCGGGCAAGAATCGAGTTTTTGTGAAAAACTTGAAACGTGTCACACTTATCCGGCATTTCCCGGCATGACTGGATTGAACTATCCTGTATTAGCCTGAACTTATTCAGGAATCTACTGCCTTAATACACAGGTTCAACTTGGTAAAGGACAGATGACGACACCGATTGAAGAACGGATCTCCGCACTCGTCGACGGCGAATCAGGCGCATTCGAAGCCCGTCGGCTCGCCCGCGAACTGACGACCAACGAGGCACTGAGGAAACGCTGGGCCCGCTACCATCTGATTGGCGATGCCCTGCGGGACGAATTGCCCCCGCGCATTCCCAAAGACTTTTCCGCTCAGGTCATGGCGCGAATCCATGGCGAGATGCCTGGCTATGACAACAGCCTGGTGACTACGCGATCACGCTGGATCAAACCACTGGCTGGCCTGGGTATTGCCGCGTCGGTGGCCGCCGTCTCCGTACTGCTGTTGCAGACGCTGACCTCCCACTCCGTGTCACACACCCCGGTGGAAGTAGCTGTCACCCCGACGCAATCAATCTCCAACCCAAAAGCCACCACCGTCGCGGCTGTCCGTGACTCGACCGACGCAGCGCCCGCCGCGATACAGCCAGGCCCGGACGATTTCAAGACACTGGAAGTCAACATCGTGGACTCGCGAATGGACAGTTATCTGGCGACCCACGCCGAATTCGCCAGTCAACCGTTCCCGCTCCCCGAAGTCCGCGTGGTGGGCTTCGATCAGCAAAAACAATAGCGCCGTGAGACGACTGCTTGCGCTGCTGGTCGCAGCCATGATCTGTGGCACGTCCCTGGCCGTGCCGAAACAGGATTCGGCCCAACAATGGCTCGAGAAGATGGTCTCGGCCGAGCAGTTTCTTAATTATGAGGCAACATTCCTCTACATCAATGGACCAAAAGTCGAGACCATGCAGATCGTGCATGGTTTCGACGACAAGGGTGAACGCGAACGGATCACCCGACTGAGCGGCAGTTCGCGGGAAATCGTCCGTGATGAACAGCACGTGTTTTCCGTGCTCCCGCAAAAGAAACAGGTCATCATCGAACCACGCCGCGCAGCCTCGGAGGCCGGGGCATTCCTCAACATCGTCACCAACGGCAATGCCTATTACGATTTCGAGGTCAACGGCAATGAACACATTGCCAATCATGTCTGCCGGATCGTTTCGATCTTTCCCAAGGACCAGTACCGCTATGGATACCGTCTCTGTATCGATCACGAAACCGGCCTGCTGCTCAAATCCCAGACACTCGACAACTCGGGGCAGCCCCGCGAGCAGATGATCTTCACCAACCTCGAGCTTCCGGACACCATTCCCACCCGTCGTCTGCAAACGACCCTGCACGAAAAGGATTTCGAGCTGCTCGAATCCAAACCGTTGGAAGCAGCCGCTTCAGCAGTCGAAAATACTTGGGGTTTTTCCGAATTGCTGCCCGGGTTCCGGATCATCCACAATGAAATGCGCCAGCTGGCCAGCGCCGCTCAACCCGTCCAACACATCGTCCTCAATGACGGCCTGGCTACCATCTCGATATTCATCGCACCTTATGAACAGGGAGAACCCTATTCGGAAGGCATGTCCAGTTCCGGTGCCCTCAACGCCATTTCTCGCCTGAAAAACGGCCACATCGTCACGATCATTGGCGATGTGCCGCAAAAGACCGTCCGGCTCCTTGCAGCCGCACTGACGCCACCCCGTGCGGCAGACACGGATTCGGCGCCCTAGCCCG
>CAZTJP010000318.1:0-2874 GCA_964613895.1 uncultured Thiotrichales bacterium
CTGCTCCGGAACCTGCATCAGCCTCGGGACCTGTGTCCGCACCTGAATCTGCGTCAGCCTCGAATCCCTCATCGGCGCCGGCACCTGTGCTACCCACAACCGCGCCGGCACCGGCGACGTCACCGCCACTTGCACCTTCTGCCATACCATCCGCACCCCCGCCTGCGGCAAACCCTGAATCCGCGCCCAATCGTCAGTCGTGGCAACCGCCAACCTCGCCCTCCAGCAACAACGATCCAGGCCATGAGGTGTCAACCACCGACCAGGCAGCGGCCTCAACCGATACCGAAACAGGTGCCGAGGCCTCCCGCCAGGTGTTGGAAGGCGTCACGTTTCATCTCGGTTCGGACCGGCTGACGCGGCAATCCCTGGCGACGCTCAACGATGTTGCCCGGCGCTTGCGGCAACAGCCCGATGCGGAGGTGGAAATCGCCGGCTATACCGACAGCGTCGGTGATCCGGCCTTCAACCTCGATCTGTCACTGCGGCGCGCGCAGGCCGTGGTGCGTTATCTCACCCGGCATGGGGTGCCTGCCGAGCGACTGACCGCCAAGGGGTATGGCGCCAAATCTCCCATTGCACCCAACACTACCCGCGAGGGGCGAAAAAAGAATCGCCGCGTCGAATTGCACATTCACTGAACTTTATGGAACATCACCTCATCATCACATTGGCTGCACTCGGCTTGCTCGGCAGCCTGGCGCAGTGGTTCGCCTGGTGGGTCAAACTGCCGGCCATCCTGTTTCTGTTGTTGATCGGCATCGTGGTCGGGCCGGTGACCGGCGTCTTCAATCCCGATGAAGTATTTGGCGATCTGTTGTTTCCGATCGTGTCGCTGTCGGTGTCAGTGATCCTGTTCGAAGGCGGGCTGACACTCAATTTCAAGGAGCTGCGCGGTATCGAGTCCGTGGTACTCAACCTGGTGAGTTTCGGCTTATTGGTGACCTGGGTCATCATTGCGGTCGCCACCCATTATCTGATGGGATTCGAATGGGCGCTGTCGGCCTTGTTCGGTGCACTGGTGGTCGTCACCGGGCCAACCGTGATCGTGCCGATGCTGCGTTCGGTACGACCGACCGAACATATTTCCAATATCCTGCGCTGGGAAGGCATCGTCATCGATCCGATCGGCGCTTTGCTGGCAGTGCTGGTCTTCAGCTTCATCATTTCCGGCCACCACGAACAGGGTGGCGCGACCGCCGTACTGCTGGAATTCGCCGAAACCATCGTCATTGGATTGGCGCTGGGCGCCCTGTTCGGCTACCTGCTGGGTATCGTGCTGCGCCGTCACTGGATGCCTGAATATCTGCACAGCGTCGCCACGCTGACCTTCGTTTTCACCGTTTTCGTCGCCGCCAATTCGATCCGTGAGGAATCCGGCCTGCTGGCCGTCACCGTCATGGGCGTCTGGCTGGCCAATATGCGCAAGGTGCCCATCGATGAGATACTCAGCTTCAAGGAGAGCCTCAGCATCCTGCTGATTTCGGGGCTGTTCATCATCCTCGCCGCGCGCCTCGACCAGACCCAGTTCCTGACGATGGGCTGGGGCGCCATTGGCGTCTTCCTGGTCATCCAGTTCATCGCCCGACCGGTCAAGGTTCTGCTCTCCACGCTGGGCTCCTCGCTGGACTGGCGTGAACGCGGCCTGCTGGCCTGGATCGCGCCACGCGGCATCGTCGCCGCCGCCGTCTCGGCCCTGTTCTCGATCAAGCTCGAAGCCGCTGGTTACAGCCAGGCGCCGCTGATGGTGTCGCTGACCTTCATGGTGATCATCGGCACCGTGGTGCTGCAAAGCGCCACCGCGCGGCCACTGGCGAAACTCCTCAAGGTGGCCGAACCGGAGCCTCACGGCGTACTGATCATCGGCGCCAACCCGGTCGCCCGCGCAATCGCCACGGCACTGAAAAAGGAACAGTTCCGCACCCTTTTGACCGACAGTCACTGGCCCAATATCCGCGCTGCCTCGCTGGAAGGGCTGGAGGCCTTCTGGGGCAACGCCATATCCGAACGGGCCGACCGCAAGCTCGATCTGGTCGGTATCGGCAAACTGTTCGCACTGTCGCAGAACGATCTGCTCAACACCCTCGCAGTACAGAAATACGCCGGTGAGTTCGGTCACCACCAGGTCTTTTCCCTGCCACCCAATGTCGATGAATCCCAGCGTGACAGAAAAGTCGCTTCCGATGCACATCGCGGGCAACTGCTGTTCGGCGAGACCATCACCTATTCCAGGCTCGCTTCCTGGCTCGCCAATGGGGCAGAGATCAAGGTCACCGGACTCACCGATGAATTCACTTTCGAGGATTACCTGGAGAAGCATGCCGGCCGTGTGGTGCCACTGTTCGTCATTACCGAAGGTGGCAACCTGCGACCTTTCGGCGACCCGGATCACCCGCCCAAAGCCACGCCGGGCAGCCGTATCATCTCATTGATCAAACCCACCCCGGAGCAAGCCTCATGACCGACCAGCCATCAGCGACCGAAACCGACGACCAGCGCCATGGCCGGTTTTTGCTGACGGCCGGCGCCTTCAGTGCGGCAGCGACCGTGTTGCTCGGTGCGTTCGCCGCCCACGCGCTGAAGCACCAATTGCCGAACCACGCGATGGCTATCTTCCACACCGGTGTGGATTACCAGTTCTGGCATGCGCTTGGATTGATGGTCATCGGCCTGATCATCGAGCGGGAAATCTGTGTCGAACGGAGCTGGCTGGCCGGACGGCTGATGCTTGCCGGATCACTGATATTTTCCGTCAGCCTCTATCTTCTGGCGGTCACCGGGCTCAAATGGCTGGGCGCCATCACACCCATCGGCGGTATTCTGATGGTCAGCGCCTGGCTGGTACTTGGCACGGCCCTGGCCCGAAGGCATCGA
>CAZTJP010000319.1:0-2868 GCA_964613895.1 uncultured Thiotrichales bacterium
GCTACTGAATCAGAATGAACAACCCCCGGCCGTTGCGGACGATGTTGAGAAGCAGGGCTTTGCTATTCAGCTTGGCGGCTTCGCGCAATTCAGCCAGTGATGAGACCCGATGACGGTTGACAGAGAGGATGATGTCACCTTCCTGAAGGCTGGCGCGTGCGGCGGGGCTGCCGGGCTCGACCGAGGCGATCACGACCGCCGGCTCGTTGTCGATGGTGACATCCTCGAAAGTGGCCCCCGCCAATCGTTCGGTGACCTGCTGGCCGCCGATCTTGTGTCGTTCGGCGGCTTTGATGGTGGCGACGATTTTTTTCGGTCTGCCGTCGCGCAGGATATCGAGTGTCACCTGGCTGTCGACACGCAGCAGGCCGACGGCATTACGTAGCCGTGCGGCACTGGAAACGGGCTTACCGTTGACGGCAGTGACCACGTCACCGACTTGCAATCCGGCCTGGTCGGCGGGGGAGTCTTCTTCGACCTGGGAGACGACCGCGCCACCGGATTGCGGCAGGCCGAAAGCCGCCGCCAAGTCGGGGGTCAGATCCTGGATACCGACGCCGAGCCGCCCTCGCTGCACTTCACCGTACTGGATCAACTGCTTGGCGATGGAAATGGCCATGTTGACTGGAATGGCGAAGCCAATGCCGATATTGCCACCATTGGGGCCAAGGATGGCGGTATTGATGCCGACCAGTTCGCCCCGCAGATTGACCAGCGCGCCACCCGAGTTGCCCGGGTTGATGGAAGCATCGGTCTGGATGAAGTTCTCGTAGTCTTCGATGCCCAATCCTGAACGCCCGAGTGCGCTGACGATGCCCGAGGTGGCGGTCTGTTTGAGGCCGAACGGATTGCCGATTGCCACCACGAAATCGCCCACCCGCAGGTCATCGGAATTGGCGATCGGGAGGGCTTTCAGGTGACTGGCGTTGATTTTCAATACCGCGATGTCGGCTTTGGTATCGACGCCGATGACCTTGGCGGGAAAACGCCGGCCATCCTTGAGTGTGACGGTGATGGTATCGGCGTCTTCGGCGACATGCGCATTGGTGACGATGTAGCCTTTGCTGGCGTCGATGATCACACCGGAGCCAAGGCCCTGGGTACGTTTTTGCCGCCCCCGGCGGCCGAAGAAATATTCGAAGAACGGGTCGTTCGTGGCCGGGTGCACGGTTTCATGTCCCTGGATGGCGATGTGCACCACGGCCGGCGTTGCCTTTTCCAGCATTGGCGCCAGCGTTGGCAAGGGTTGGCCGTTGACCGAGGCGGGCAGGCCGCCACAGGCTGGGAGCACTGTCGCCAGCCCCAGCATAAAGGTCAGTGAAAGCCACAAATGGCGAAAAGAGAATTTGGCCATGTTCAAGGTGCTCCTGTTTGGGTCAACATCAGCCGGGCGGGTGGAGACCGGCGCGCGGCTCGAAATCGAAAGTGTCTCGCATTTTTTCATACAAAGCCCGCTCGTCGCTACTGTTGGCCGGTGGCGCGGCGACTTGAAGCCGGACATAGAGATCACCGGGCGGATTGCCGGGCATGCCGCGCCCCTTGAGCCGCAGACGCTTGCCCGAGGTCGAGCCGGCGGGGATCTTCAACTGCACCTTGCCGTCGAGTGTCGGGGCGGTGACTTCGCCACCAAGCGCCGCTTCCCAAGGGGCGATCGGCAGGGTCAGTTCGACATCTTTGCCATCGAGCCTGAAGTTCGGATCGGGCCGAATGGCAACAGTGATCAAAAGATCGCCTCGTTTCCCGCCTCCGCTGCCGTGGCCGCCCTGGCCGCTGAGGCGGATTTTCTGGCCATCCCGCACGCCGGCGGGAATACGGACGCTGAGTGTGCGACCGCCTTCGGCGCGGATTTTGACTTTGTCGCCGCGAAAGGCCTGGCCAAGGGTGATTTCGATGCGGCTTTCCAGGTTTTGTCCATCGCGTGCAAACCCGCTGCCGCTGTTGAAGCCCCGAAACCCGCTATGCTGACCAAATCCACCGGCCTGTTGGGTGAAACCTCCGCCACCGAAGATTGCTTCGAAAAACTCGGAGAAGCCACCGCCCATGCCACCGCTGCCGCTAAAATCGAATCCGTCCCAACCCGGCGGGGTATGAAACTCCTGCCCCGCTTTCCAGTTGGCGCCGAGCTGATCGTAGGCGGCGCGTTTTTCCGGGTCCTTGAGTACTTCCCAGGCTTCGCCCACTTCCTTGAAGCGTGCCTCGGCATCGGGTTCCTTGCTGACGTCGGGGTGATATTTGCGCGCCAGTCGCCGATAGGCTTTTTTGATTTCAGCGGTGTCCGCCGTGCGTGAAACACCCAATACTTTATAGTAGTCAACGTATTGCATGGCCGATCCCTTGCAAAAGGGTCACCGACGGCGGAGCCGCCGGCGCCAAGAGGATAGTGGTGGAGAGGAAGGGGTAAACCGTTCCAAGCGGGTCAGTGCTTGACTTCGATCTTGCGGGGTTGCGCTTCGGCCTTTTTAGGGATTGTGACCGTCAGCACGCCCTGTTCGTATTTGGCGTCGATGGCATCGGTATCGGCATTTTCGGGCAGCATGAAGCTGCGCTCGAAGGTGCCGAAACGCCGTTCCGCGCGGGTGCGTTCGCCGTCATCTTCCGGCGCGCGGCGCTCACCAGCCAGCGTCAGTACGCCTTTTTCAACACTCAGATCGATATCTTCGAAGCGCACGCCGGGCAAGTCCGCTCGCAGCAGATAGGCATGATCGGTGGCCGTCAGATCGACAGCCGGCTGCCAGTTTTTGCGCATGCCATTGGTTGCCGCCTGGTTGATCAGTGCACCGGAAAAAATGGCGGGATCGAAGAAGTTTGCATAAATCATTGTCGTCACCTGTTACTTGATGGAAAGTGCTAGCCCGAATTTCTCACAGG
>CAZTJP010000320.1:0-2851 GCA_964613895.1 uncultured Thiotrichales bacterium
AGCGAAGATGACGGCGCCATTCAATCTGAAACGCTTCATTTTGTCAGTGACAAAAACAGTTCCGGCAGTTTTTGAGGCAATTTGTCCACATGGTCGATGACGGTGTATTGGTGGCCAAAAATATCCGCGATATAGTCATCGGCCTTGTCGTCCAGGGTGATGCCGTAGGTGTAGATGCCTTGCTGCTGTAATTCCAGCATTGCCTTGCGGGCGTCTTCGATCAGGAGGCGCTCGTCCCCCACGTCGATGTCGAAGGGTTCGCCGTCGGTCAGCACCAGCAGCAGTTTCTTGTCGGCCTGTTGCGCTTCGAGGTAGTGACCGGCGTGACGCATGGCGGCGCCCATTCGGGTGGACAGCCCCGGCTGCATGGCGGCCAGGCGGGCTTTCACCGTATCGTCCCAGTGTTCCCTGAAACCCTTGATATGCAGGTAACGCACTTCGTGGCGGGTGTTGGAAAAGAATCCGGCAATGGCGAAGGGATCGCCCAGTTGCTCGATCGCCCAGGCCAGCAATGAAACGGCTTCCTGGCTGAGTTCCAGGATGGTTTGTGTGGCGCCGTTGGGTACTTCCGACAACGAGGCCGAGAGATCCAGCAGCAGGGTCACCGCGATGTTGCGCCCGTCATGCCGATGGCTCATGTTGATGCGTGGATCGGGCGCCGAGCCGCTTTTGAAGTCGATCAGTGAACGCAGCGCCACATCGAGATCGAGTTCCGCGCCTTCTTCCTGGTAGCGCACGCGCACATAATCCTGCGGTTTGACGCTGTCGAGTATCTGTTTCAGCCGCTTGGCCAGCGCCGCATGGCGGGCCAGCAACTCGTCGATGAAGGCGGCGTCACCGGAGGGATGCAGACTTTCGAACACGCTGACCCAGTCGGGACGGTAGGTCTTGGTGTGGTAATCCCATTCCGGATAGTGCCGGGGCGGCAGCTCGTCCGACTGTTTTTGCTCCGGATCGACTTTCTCCTTGTTGTCGAACTGTTCCTCTTCGTCGCCTTCCTCGATGAAGCGCCACATGTGGCGATTGTCGTCGCGGTATGCCACCTCCGTATCGTCGAAATGAACATTGGGCAACTGGTCGCTCTGGCGGCGGGTGCGGGCCACGAAAGCAATGGCGATTTGCGCCATTTCAGCGGTGCTCGATTCGCCCGCTTCCATGGCGTCATGAAAACGCCGGGCAAATTCGATGATTTCCGCATTCTGGTAGCCATGATCCGGGTCCAGAATCGCGCGGGACAACATGGCCAGGCGGTGACGGATGCAGGATTCTTCCTCGGGCTTGCAAGCGTCTTCCAGCGGCGCGGGATGCAGGGCCAGCCACAGCCTTCTCAGGCCCGGATAGCGTTGCATCGCCAGATATTCCACCCGCGAATCCTCCAGCGTTTCGATGGCGATGCGCTGAAACGGGCTGTAGTTGTCGGCGATGATGGGCGTGGTCCAGCGCCGGTGCGCCGCCATATGGGACAACACCGCATGATAACGCTCCAGCCCCGTGACACCCCGGTCGCTGTCGTCGAACACATCGGGAATGCGAATGCCCAGCGCATCGTAATACGGTTGCGGCTTGCGCAGCTCATCCCAGCCTTCGGAATAGGGAACCAGGTGATCCCGATCACGCCACAGGGCTTGCAGATACATGCCAAGATTACGCTCGTTGTCGGCAAACAGCGTGCCGTGTCGCTCACGCTGGAACACGGCGCGGCTGTCGGCAGACTGGAGCGAGAAATAATCGCGCTGGCGCTCGGGATGATTGGTGTAATTTCGTACACCATAATCGGCCCAGTTGCGGATTCCGTCGATGGACAACTGCCCCAGCAGAAAAGCGGACGATTTGAGAAAGTCCTGCAAACCGGGGCTGGGCTCGGTGGTGTGATGGCCGTGGATGGAGCCGGTGGTGCGCGCCATCATGTCGAACACAACGTCGAGAAAATGCTCGAACTGCTCCAGACTGCCCAGCCGCCGGGCGGCTTCCGGCATCGCCTGGATGAAATCGGGAATGGCGCGGCCATTGGGCGTGCGCGACATGTTCCAGACCGACTGCGCGATCAGATTGATCGACGCCTCACCCAGTTGATGCGCAACCTGTGGAATTTCTTCCAGAAACTCCAGCACCGGCTCGACCCCACGACCGATCTTGCACACCAGCGAGGCACCTTCGAGATAGTCTTCCACGCCTTGTTCGCTGAGCAGGGCGGTGGCTTCAGCGATGCAGTCCTCGAAAACATCATCGATGCGATCGAAGTTGCAGCTGAGCTTCGCACGATAGGTGTCGAGGCTTGAGGCGCGAGACTTGAGGCTGGAGGGATCTGTCATCATGTTGCGTTTTTCTTCAACCGAATTCAAACCTCTCAAAACCCCAACGCTTCGATCGCCGACATCAGCGTTTTTCGAATATCCGCGTCATCGGTGATCGGGCAGACCAGCGCCATCTCGCAGGCTTCCGCGGGTTCGATACCTTTGGTCATCAGTTGCCCGGCGTAAACCAGCAGACGGGTGGAGATGCCTTCATCGAGGCCGTGACCTTTGAGATTGCGCGCGGCTTCGGCCATCTTGACCAGTTTCCCGGCCATGGCTTTGTCCACGCCCGCTTCTTTTTCCACGATGGCGATTTCCACCTCGGCCGGCGCATAGTCGAAATCCATGCCGGTGAAGCGTTGCTTGGTGGACTGTTTCAAATCCTTCATCAGGCTCTGGTAGCCGGGATTGTAGGAGATGACCAGTTGAAAATCGGGATGCGCCTCGACCAGCTCGCCTTTTTTGTCCAGCGGCAGGGTGCGACGGTGGTCGGTGAGTGGATGGATGACCACGGTGGTGTCCTGCCGGGCTTCCACCACTTCGTCCAGGTAGCAGAT
>CAZTJP010000321.1:0-2851 GCA_964613895.1 uncultured Thiotrichales bacterium
CCGCATCCCGGCAGTCACCAGCCGTTCATGGATCGCTGGGAATTCATCCCTGTAGGCTCGACGGCCACTGTCCCTGCGGCCGACGTCCGTGAACGGCCGCTGCCCGCCGGGCTGCTCCCAGGAACTCGAGTGGTGTCAGGCCGTAACAGTCTGCGCGTGAACAGGGTCATGGCTTGTGAGCGCGAAAGTCGCTAGGGTTGTCTGATATCCATTGTGGACGAAGAATAATAAGGGATTGCTTGTGCATGAGGGACTAGGGAGATTGAAACCCGGCGCGACCGTCTGGGCGGTCGCGGCGCTGGTTGCGGCTCTGATTGCCGCGGTTTTGGTGATTGGCCGGATTTCGGTGGCGGAGATCCAGTCGGCCTATGGTGATCGGCTCAAGGCAGGTCTCTCTTCATTCGAGATGCTGCTGAACCAGAAGCTGGACACGGTCGATCGTGAGCTCTCGAGAATCGCTCGTGATGATGCGCTCAAGGTGACGCTGGCGCTGGATATGCGTGAGCAGCTGCACCATTATCTGGCAGAGCAGTTCGAGGGCTCGGCGCTTGATTTCATCGAGCTGGCGTCCAATGCCGGGGATAGTACGCTGGAGAGCGTCGAGGCAGGGCCTGATCTTGCGCCTGAGAGTGGCGTCTGTACGGAGGATTACCGGCTGTTGGTGGGCCAGGGCAGACGCCTCTATCTGGTGCGCCGTTTCCCGGTCACTCGCGAGGGCGAGACGCTGGCGGTGGTTTGTGGCGGGGTTGAACTCAGTCGAGCCGAATTGCTGGCTTATCTACGGCAAAAGCTCGATGCGGATCCTTTTGTGATTGGCGCCGGGGGGCAGTTCTATTTGCTCGATGAATCCCTGTCTGGGTTTCCGGAAAGCGCTGAGCCAGGCCAGTTGATGGCTGTTCGGGCCGGGGGGGAGCCGGCTGTGGCGATGACAGGGCTCTATCGACGCGACGGTCGGATGATTCAGATGGGACTGGTCGTTCATGGCAAGCAGTTGGGTGGCCGGATCACTCGGCTGGTTCAGGTCTTTCTGATCGGTTTTCTGGTCATCGGCGCCGCTGCTTTTGTGGCCTGGCGTAATTTTTCTCTGCAGCGGCGGGCTCGCAAGGCGTTGGAGCGGGCGCATGAGCTTGCTTCGGTGACGCTGTCTTCGATTGGCGACAGTGTCATGACGACCGATACCAATGGCTGGATTAATTACATGAATGCGGCGGCGGTCGAGTTGACAGGGTATTCGATCGCCGATCTGCAGGGCAAGCCGTGGAATACCCGTATTCGACTGGTGGAGAAATCGAGCGACAAGCCCATGGATCCGGTCATGGCTTCGTTGCGACTCAAACGCCCGGTTCGCAGTACGAGTGACACCAATCTGGTGCACAAACATGGTCAGACGGCGGTGCAGTTCATGGTGACGCCGATGTTCGAGGCGGATCAGGTCAGCGGTGCGGTGATTGTGTTGCACAACACGTCGCATGAGCGAAAACTGCGTGATGAGCTGATTCAACGTGTCAATACCGATCAGTTGACCGGGTTGTTGAACCGTGGGGCATTCTGTCAGCGGGTGGAATCGGCCTTGCTCGAAGCGCGCAATAGTGACAGCCACCACGCTGTATTGTTTCTCGATCTCGATCGTTTCAAGGCGGTCAACGATTCTTGTGGACATCAGGCGGGTGATTTGTTGCTCAAGCAGGTTGGTACGGTGTTGCAGCGTTGTTTGCGGCGCGAGGATGTGTTGGCCCGTCTCGGTGGCGATGAGTTCGGGGTGTTGCTGTGGCGGATCGATGAGGCCGGTACGGTAGCGATTGCCGAGAAGTTGTTGACGGCAATCAATGAGTATCGGTTTGTTTTCGAGCAGAAGTTGTTTGCGTTGGGCGTCAGTATCGGGGTAGCGATGGTCGAGGCGGACAGCGAGAGTTTTGAGGCGGTTTTCCATGCGGCGGATACGGCTTGTCTGGGGGCCAAGGAGAAGGGACGAAACCGGATCGAGGTGTTTTCGGGGCAGTTCCGGAGCAGTCAGGGGCAGGAGATCGAGTGGGCGCCGCGTATCCGCGAGGCCTTGCGTCACGATAAGTTATTTTTGTATGTGCAGCCAGTGAAGGCGGCATCGGAGGTGGCGGGGCGTCGTGAGGCCGGGATTTGGGAGGTGTTGGTGCGGATGCTGGATGATCAGGCGCAGGTGGTTGCTCCCAGTGTATTTTTGCCGGTGGCGGAACGTTATGGTTTGATGCCGGAGATCGATCGCTGGGTGATCGATCATGTCTTTCGCGATGAGGCGATCCGGTTTGTCACTCGTGCGGGTGAACGCAACAAGTCCCTGAGTTTGATGAGCATCAATGTGTCGTCAGCTTCGATCAGTCAGCCGGAGTTTTTGCCATGGGTGATGGATCGGATGACGGCTTATGAGGTATGCCCGGCGAATATCTGTTTCGAGTTGTCGGAGACGACGTTGTCGGCACATCTCGATCAGGCGAGTCAGTTCATCGAGGAGTTGTCGGCACTTGGATGCCGTTTCATGATCGATGATTTTGGTGTCGGAATGACTTCGTTCGCGCATTTGAAGCATCTGAAGGTGGATTTTTTGAAGATCGACAGTTCGGCGGTTCGCAATACGCAGTCGGATCCGATCGATCGTTCCCTGGTGAAGGCGGTGATCGATGTGGCGAGGGCGATGGGGATTCGAACGGTGGCGGAGTTTGTCGAAAGTGAGGAGATTGTGGTCGCATTGCGGGCGTTGGGGATCGATTATTTGCAGGGGTTTGCCGTGGGGCGGCCGTTTCCTCTGGATGATTTTCGTCAGCGGTTGTTGCGGGTTGTCGCTTGAGGGCGTTCCTTCCTTCTGCATCCCGCTAACCCG
>CAZTJP010000322.1:0-2831 GCA_964613895.1 uncultured Thiotrichales bacterium
TTGTTCACCTGTAACTGAAAGATATCCGGCCGCGCATAATGTCCACAGACATCGAGCGTCCGCCGGGCGGCAGTGATCCTGTCCAGATCGATCTCGCTATAGAGGATGCCGGATCGCTGGCTCATTGGCCCGGCGATGACTGCGCCTCCCGGTGCGATCACCACGGAGTCGCCGGGATTGATCCATTCATTCGGGTCGGGGTAGAGCGTTTCTCTTTCTGGAAATCTCTCGGGTATGTCGCTGCCCCGCAACAGGTTGCCGCAGCCGATCACCCAGCAGCCGCCCTCGCGGGCGATGTGCCGCAGGCTGCCGATCCAGTCGTCACCGCTGTCATAGGTGGGTGCGATATAGAGTTCGATGCCTTGCGAATACAGGGTGTAGCGCGCCAGCGGCATGAAGTTTTCCCAGCAGATCAGGCTGCCGATGCGCCCGACCGGGGTATCGACAACCTGCAAGCCACTGGCGTCACCACAGCCCCAAACCATGCGCTCCGGGTTGGTGGGCATGAGTTTGCGGCGCCTGTTGAGCAGGCTCCCATCCACACCCAGCGTGACCACGGTGTTGTACAGCGTGGTGCGACTGAAATGGGTATCGCGTTCTTCGATGCCGCAAACGATCGTTACCTGATGCTGTCGGGCAGCTTCCTGCAAAGGCGCCAAGTCGCCGGTCGATAGATCGACGGCCTGGCGTGACAGCCACTGATGCAATTGCTCCGAAGCTCCCCAGTCCGACCCGGGGCGCAGGCGCCATATCCAGGCCGGATAGCCGGGGATGAAGGTTTCGGTAAAAACCACCAGGGAGGCGCCTTCGGCGGCTGCCTGTTCCACCCTGGCGACCGCCAGCTCAACGGTTTTCTGCTTGTCCAGAAACACCGGGGCGGTTTGCACCACGGCAATCTTGCTGGTTGGCGAGTGACTCATGGTTTGGTTCCCACGGCGACCAGCATTTCGCACGGGCCGGAAAATTGACCATCGAGCTCGAATTGTTTCAGCGCCGTTTCAATGTCTTCCCAGGTTTCATCCTGTTCCACGGCAGACATGCCGGTCATCATCTGATGCAGGGCGCCAAAGGATTCCTGCTCGAACTGCAGGCACTCTGCTGCCGAATCCAGTCGGACGGGCGCATCGATACGCTCAACCTCGATGTGCGTCAGGCCGGCATGCTCAAACAGCGCTTCCAGAGCGCCTTCACCTCCCAGGCTGAATGGGCCGGGCTGGCCGGGCAGCGGTGGGGGCAGATGGGCACGCTGACGAATGATCGACACCGGAATGGAAAAGAAGGCGTTTTTTTCCGCTGTGGAATACACCATGGCCGCAATCCTGCCGCCCGGTTTCAGCTGTTGTTTCATGCCATCCAGCGCCTTGATCTGGTCGGGAAAATAGATCAGGCCGACGCGCGAGATCACCGCATCGAAGGGTGGCGCCTCCAGGGTGTCCAAGGCTTCACCATCGACAACCTGGGTACGGATGACGTCGTCCAGCCCGGCGCGTTTGGCGGACTGCGCCGCAAAAGTCAGGATATTCGCTGAGATATCCGTGGCCAGCACCTCGCCAGATGGACCAACGCGCCGGGCTGCGGCCAGGCTTTGTTCACCCGCGCCAGCCGCCACATCCAGTATGCGGCAGCCGGGTTCCAGCTGGCACCTGTCCAGCATGGCCTCGGTGGCCGGGCCCAGCCAGCGCGACAGCAACGGTGACCAGCGGTACCAGGCCTCGGCGGCGCCGTCCCATTGCTTGCGGGTGGTTTGCTTGTAGAGGTCGGGGTCGAATTGGGGGATATGAATGCTCATGATCGGTTCCTCGCATGGGTTTGTCTTCGTCTCACTTGCAGTCTAGGCTCATCACTAATGATCAAACATTCGCAAAAAGCGGAAAGCCTTTGTGCAATAATGCACAAGAGCGGCTTGTGAGAAGAGGCAAGGCATGAACTGGGATGATCTGAGGCTGTTTCTGGCCGTGGCCCGCACGGGATCCATTTCGGGCGCGGCGCGGCAACTCGGCATACAGCATTCAACCGTCTCGCGACGCATGCGCCGCTTCGAAACCGCCATCGGCGCACGACTGATCGAACGCAAAAAATCGGGGTATGTACTGACCCATGCCGGTGAGCAGGTGGCGGCCTCGGCTACCCGCATGGAAACCGAAATACTCGGTGTCGATGGCGCACTGGCGGATCTCGATGCACAGTTGTCCGGCACGCTGCGCGTCTCCGCGATCAACAATATGGCCTCGACGGTGCTGATGCCGATGTTCGCCCGCTTTCGCGAACAGCATCCTCACGTCGAATTGCATGTCATGGTCTCCAACAGTGACATCAGCCTGGTGGAGCGCGAGGCCGATATCGCCATTCGTCTCAGCAACTCACCGCCCGAAACCCTGATTGGCAAGCGTGTGCTGACGGTGGCGTCCGCCATCTATGGCAGCAAGACTTACCTGCAGGCGCTGCAAAGCCAGGGCGGCAAGCCCCGCTGGATCGGCGTCGACTGCTGCACCTTTCACAAGACCTGGACGCGGCAGCACTGTGGTGAAGCGAAGCATGACTTCATCAGCGACGATAGCTTGCTGACGCTGTCCGCCATCAAGCAGGGACTGGGCGTCTCCATACTGCCGTGTTTCATGGGGGATACGGAGCCGGCGCTGGCGCGTTATTGCGAACCGGATCCGGGCTTCAATCTCGGCCTGTGGCTGCTGTTTCACCCCGATTTGAAACATACTGCCCGCGTGCTGGCGTTCCACCGGTTCATGATCGAAGCGATCGAACAGCAGCGCGGGCTTTTTGAGGGGAACAAGGGCGGGGGCGTGGTTCAACCGGGTTGACATTCGCCTGCCACA
>CAZTJP010000323.1:0-2815 GCA_964613895.1 uncultured Thiotrichales bacterium
GTGAACGCCAGTCAGCGCGCCGCATTGGGCGGTCGCAGTCGTGACCCTGTGAGAATTCCGGGCTAGATTCCTGCGTCCACGCCGGAATGACGCCATTTTCAGAGGATCACGCCCGACAGGCTGTTTGAGGATAACCGGGGTGTTGGCGAGTGGAAATTCGTTCAGCGTGAATTCACCGCGCTTAAACAGCTGGTTCCAAACAAGTTCAAAACCAGATGCGCACGCCAGCCACCCAGCGTAGATCGGATGTATCACCGCCTTCCTCGGCGACATAATCGGCGGTTGCGCCGTAATAGCGCGTCCAGTCCACGCCGATATAGGGCGCAAATTCACGTTTGAATTCATGACGCAGTCGCAAGCCCAGGCTGGTGTCGGACAATCCCGCGCCAATACCTGATTGCGGATCGTCCTTGCCATAGAGATTGACCTCGACTTCCGGCGTGAGGATGGTTTTCTGGGTAAACAGCAGTTCGTATTCGGCCCGCAGGCGCACGGATGAACGGCCCTTGTCACCAAGAAACAAGGCTGCTTCCGTTTCAAAGAAATACGGCGCCAGCCCTTCGATGCCAATGGTCGCCCATTCTCTTCCCACCGGTTTGAAGTCCTTTCGCACGCCCGCCTGGATGTCCCAGAAGGGCGCAATGGCATGGCTGTAGAGCACTTGCAACTCCGCTTCCTCGGTGCTCCCGCCGACGCGCTCGCCTTCGGACTTGAACCAGAGTTTGTTGCGGTCCTTGCCTATCCAGGCCTCGCCTTCCCAAACCAGCGGATCGTCGCCATCGGCATAGCGCCGCTCGAACTGGGTCAGCATGAATTTGGCCAGCAAGGGATCATCGACCATGTGCAACCCTTGCGGGAACGGCACGGGAATATCGCCGGGCGCAGAGCCATCGCTCACGGGCAAACTGGCGTCTGGTGAACGTTCATGGCGCATGCCGTGATCCATGCCAGCATGTTTGAGGTCGGAATCAGCCTGTGCAATCCACGGGAACATCATGCCCAGGGCCAGTATCAACAGGTGCTTTTTCATCTTCATTTTCTTTTTCATCTTCATTCTCCTGTTCATCAAGCCACCACCACGCGTCGGAACATGCCTTTCATGTGGTAGAGCAAATGGCAGTGGTAGGCCCATTGCCCTTTCGCATCGGCTGTCACCTGATAACTGATTTTCGCGCCCGGCTGGACGATGACCGTATGCTTGCGCGGCAGATAGCCGGGGTCACCGGTTTCCAGCTCGCTCCACATGCCGTGCAAATGGATGGGATGGTTCATCATCGTGTCGTTGATGAGCGTAATACGAACCCTTTCGCCGTAATGGAGCAGGATGGGTTTGGCGTCGTTGAACCGGACACCGTTGATGGACCACATGTATCGCGCCATATTGCCGGTCAGGTGCAGTTCGATTTCCCTGCCCGGTTCGCGTTGGTCGCGCGTTGGCTCCAGATTGCAAATATCGGCATAAGTCAGCACGCGCCGTCCGTTGTTGCGTAAACCCACGCCGGGGTCGCTCAACCGGTTCTTCGGCATAGGCGCCAACATATCCACCTGCGGCCCCAGTTCCAGCGGGACGCGGGCATGCTTCACGATTTTTCTCATGTCCATCATGTCAGCCATGTCGCCCATGTGCATCGAACCGTGGCCCATCTTGCCCATATCGTGACTCATATCACCATGATCCATCTTGCCCATGTCGTGACCCATCATGTCGCCATGATCCATGCCCATGTCGGTCATGGTCAGCACCGGCGCCGGATCCATTGGCGGAACGGCCGCTTTCTGCCCCGGCTGGCTCGTCAACGTGCCGCGCGCGTAACCGGACCGGTCGATGGCCTGGGCAAAGATGGTGTATGCCCCCGGTTGAGGCTCGACAATGACATCGTAGGTTTCCGCCACGCCGATACGGAATTCGTCGATGCCGGACACTGGACGAATATTCTGTCCGTCGGCCGCCACCACCGTCATCTTCAGACCGGGAATGCGTACATCGAAAAAGGTCATCGCCGACCCGTTGATGAAACGCAGTCGAACCTTCTCACCGGGCTTGAACAAACCTTCCCAGCCTTCCGCGGGCGTTCTGCCGTTGGCCAGAAAGGTGTACGTCCACCCGGTCACGTCAGAAATATCGCGATCGCTCATGCGCATCTGGTTCCACATCTTGCGGTCTGCCACCGCGCGGGAGAAACCCTTCTCATGCACCTCGCGGGTAAAATCCCCAAGCGTGCGCTCGCGCCGGTTGTAGTAATCGCTCATTTTTTTCAGCTTGGCGTAAATGCGCTCGGGTCTCTCGTCCGACCAATCCGATAGCACGATGACGTGGTCGCGGTCATAGTGAACCGGATCCGAATCACGCGGCTCGATGACGATCGACCCGTACATACCCGTCTGTTCCTGGAAATCGGTGTGACTGTGGTACCAGAAAGTGCCATTTTGCACGGCGGTGAACTCGTAGACATAAGTCTCGCCGGGTGCGATACCGGCATAACTCAGTCCCGGCACGCCATCCATGTTGCTGGGCAGGATCAGGCCATGCCAGTGAATGGAGGAACTGACCGACATGTTATTGGTGACGCGCAGTGTGATGCGGTCACCCTCGCGCATGCGCAAGGTAGGCGCGGGGATGGAGCCGTTGATGGCCGTTGCCATGCGCGGCCGGCCGGTGAAGTTCACCGCCACCTCATCGATGGTCAGGTCGAATACCGGCCCTTCCAGCACCGGCACATCAGGGTTTGGCGCAGCGCGCAACAAGGCGGGCGAAAGCATGCCCAGGCTGGCCAGCATGCCGCTGGCTGTGAGGCCCTGCACAAAGCGGCGGCGG
>CAZTJP010000324.1:0-2814 GCA_964613895.1 uncultured Thiotrichales bacterium
GCGCCGGCGTAGAGGGCATCGTCGAAGCCGTACCAGCGGTCATTGAAGAACAGATGGCCGCTCAGCTCCCCTCCGAATACTGCCTGGGCATCGTGCATTTTTTGCCGGATCAGCGAATGGCCGGAGGACCACATGATCGGGTCGCCGCCCGCGCGGGCAATTTCGGTCATCAGGTAGCGGCTGGATTTGACATCGAAAACGATCTTGCCGCCCGGATGCGATTGCAGGATCTGGCGGCTGAACAGCATCATCTGGCGATCGGGCCAGATGATCTCGCCAGCGGAATCGACCACGCCCAAACGGTCGCCGTCACCATCGAAAGCCAGCCCGATATCGAAGCCGCCGGCAACGACCTCAGCCTGGAGTTTCTCCAGATTGGCGGGTTCCGAGGGATTGGGGTGGTGATTGGGAAAGCGTCCGTCGGGTTCGCAGAACAGACAGGTGACCGAGCAGCCGAGTTTCTTGAATAGTAGTGGCGCTATCACGCCAGCAATGCCGTTGCCGCAATCGACGATGACCTTGAGTGGCCGCTGTAATGTGATTTCTTCGGCGATGCGCTGCTGGTATTGCGGCCCGATGTCAGTCGTGTGGCGCTGCCCGGCGCCGCTGACGAATGCGTTGCCTCGAATGCGGTCGTACAGTTCGCGGAGTTTTTCGCTGTGCAACGGGCGGCCTTGCACGGTGAGTTTGATGCCGTTGTAGTCGCCGGGATTGTGGCTGCCGGTGATGATGGCCGAGTTGGGCACGGCCAGCCGGTGGGTCGCGAAGTAAGCCACTGGCGTGGGCATGGCGCCAAGGTCGATGACATCGATGCCGGAATGGATCAGGGCATCAGCAAAGGTAGCGGCGTATTCGGGGCTGCTGAGGCGGGCATCGCGTGCCAGGATGACCCGGGATTCACCGCGTTCGGTGAGTAGCGAGGCATAAGCCAGGCCGATTTTTCGAACGACTGCTGGTGTCAGCGTCGAGCCGACGATGCCACGAATATCGTAACGGCGGAATACCGTCGGAGAAGGAAGTTGGTCCATCATCACCACTCAGTGTTTTATGGCAAGGCGCTCGATGGGCGCCTGCTGTTTCAATGTTTTCCTGTATGTCCAAATCCGCCTTCGCCCCGTTCGCTGGCGGAAAATTCGTCGACCCGATTGAATCTTACCTGCATGACCGGTATGACTACCAGTTGTGCGATTCGTTCCCCCGGCTGGATGGTGAAGCTGTCCTGGCCGCGGTTCCAGCACGAGACATAGATTTGCCCCTGATAGTCCGAGTCGATCAGCCCCACCAGATTGCCGAGCACGATGCCGTGCTTGTGGCCCAGCCCGGAGCGCGGAAGAATCGTCGCCGCCAGCCCGGGATCGGCCAGATGGATGGCGATGCCGGTCGGAATCAGTTCGGTCTGGCCTGGTTCGAGCGTCAATGGGCCGTCCAGACAGGCCCGCAGGTCCATGCCCGCTGATCCTTCCGTGGCGTAGTCCGGCAGCGGGAATTCGGTGCCGATCCGCTCATCCAGTATCTTCAGGTCAATCTGGTGCATGCGATTGTTCCTCGAGTCTCTCGCCGATCAGATGAATGAGTTTTCGCGCCAGCACCGCTTTCGACTCACGCGGGAAAAACTGCTGTCCGCCGGGCCAGTATACCTGCAAGCGGTTGTCGTCCTGGTCGAAGCCCAGGCCGTCGCCGACCGGGTTGGCCGCCACCATGTCCAGCCGTTTGCGATGCAGCTTGGCGAGCGCGTATTCTTCCAGCTGTTCCGTTTCGGCAGCAAAACCGACGCAGAATGGCCGTGGATCCCGGCTGGCGACATCGGCCAGGATATCGGAAGTAGGTTCCAACTCGAGCTGCCATGAGGCGTGCTGCTTCTTGACCTTTTCCGTTGCCGGTGACACCGGTCGATAGTCCGCCACCGCCGCCGTGGCAATGAAGACATCCATGCCGGCGAGATGCTCAATCACGGCAGTATGCATCTGTTCAGCTGTTTCGACATTGATGCGGCTCACACCTGCGGGGTCGTTCAGCGCCACCGGGCCGGAAATGAGCACCACGTCCGCGCCGGCACGCCTCGCTGCGCGGGCCAGCGCGAATCCCATCTTGCCGGAGCTGCGGTTGCTGAGATAACGCACTGGATCCAGCGGTTCACGGGTCGGCCCGGCGGTGATCAGGACGCGCTTGCCTTGCAATGCGTTGGATTCGGTGAAGCAACCCTCGACCGCCGCCAGGACTTCCAGCGGTTCCGACATCCGGCCGGGGCCGAGATCGCCACAGGCCTGCTCGCCGGAGGCGGGGCCGATGAAGTCGATGCTGCGTTGCCGCAAGGTGGCGACGTTTGCGGCGGTGGCGGGATTGCGCCACATGCGCTGATTCATGGCCGGCGCCACCATGATCGGCGCCTCACTGGCCAGACAGAGGGTACTCAACAAGTCATCGGCCAGCCCATGCGCCAGTTTTGCCAGAAAATCCGCTGAAGCCGGCGCGATCAGGATCAGATCTGCCCAGCGGGCCAGCTCGATATGCCCCATCGCGGCTTCGTGAGCCGGATCGAACAGTTCGGTGCGCACGGTTTCGCCGCTCAACGCCTGGAAAGTCATCGGCGCCACGAAGGCCTGCGCCGCTTCGGTCATCACCACCCGAACCCGGGCGCCGGCACGGATCAGCAGCCGGGTCAGCTCGGCTGCCTTGTAAGCCGCGACGCCACCGGTGACGCCCAGCAAGATATGGCGATTTTTCACGGACATACGCGGATATTAGCACGGTGATTACGCGCTGCTGTGAGGTAGTGCATCATTACTTGTTCAGCAAAGATGCTAGCTTGCCTAG
>CAZTJP010000325.1:0-2806 GCA_964613895.1 uncultured Thiotrichales bacterium
GTTCGACCGGGGTTTCGAAATATTTCACGGTGGCGAATGACAGGCCGTAGGTCGCGATCAGCGCGAACACGGAGTAGAACGGCAGGCTGATGAATTCGAACAGCCGCAGCAGCGGCACATGGAGCAGGTAGGTGGAATAGGTGAGTTCGCCCAGCAGGTTATCGAGCTTGCTGCGTTTTTTGAAGGCGAGCACGAGGATGACCGAGGCGCCGATATTGAGCAGGTGGTTGAGGTAGTAATTGGTCAGGCCGTAAGGAATGAAGACGACATAGAGTTGCAGCGCGACCATGGCGATGATGATCGGCGTGGGAATGCGGATGTCGCGATAATAGTAGGACAGCGCGCCCACCGCGAAGGCCAGCATGGCGGCATGGCCCGTGGTCAGATAGCCTTCGTGCCAGGGCAGGAAGTCGTTCGTGCCCCAGGTGGCGATGGCGGCCAGATAGGCCAGTTCATAGAGAATGACGGCGAGCAGCGCCTTTTTCCGCAGGACCAGCCAGGGTGCGATCAGATAGAACAGCAGGTCGTATGGCAGCGTCCAGGCCGGTACGTCGATCATGCCGTAGGCGTACTGGTTGAGAAAATGGAAAAAGCCGATGAAGGCGTAGGGCAGCAGCATATAGTCGCAGGCGATGCGCTCGGGCTTGAGTTGCGGGTAATCCGCCGCCGGGCCGGGAGCGAGGAAGAATCCGATCACCACCACGGTCAGAATCACCCAGTAAAGGGGATAGATGCGCAGGAAACGGCCGACGAAGAAAGCCTTGATGCCGAGCCGGTCAGTCGGATATTTGTTCTGGAGTACCCAAGTGATGACGTAGCCGCTGAGGACGAAGAAGCTCATCACTGCCGCATGGCCGAGGCCGATATAGGCAAAGTTTTCCCGCCCGAGCCGATTGACGATGAATGGCTGGATGGTGGTGATCGACCATTTGTAATGCTGGTCGATCACCCACAGGGACATGATTAGCCGGAAAAATCCCAAACCCATGATGCGCTCGCTCCGATGACGGATGCAGTCTGTATGCTTGAGCGCTCATGGTAGCCGATCAACGGTATCATTGCTGCGACGAGCGGGGTGCTTTGGTGTAAGTCACCACCCATTGCTTCCGGGTCAGTTGACCACCCGGGCGCTTACCACACCGATCTTGAGTGTTTGCAGTTGTGCCTTCGACAGGCCATTGAGTCCGAGATCGACCTGGTCGCGCGTGCCGGCCCTGAGTACGCCATTGAGCGATTTGTTGAGACGCCGCATCCGTCCCGTGTTGTCGGCCACTTCGATGCCGAGCACGATACCGCTGACCGCGCGCGGGGTGGGGTTGCTGAGTTCGACGATGATGTTTCCGGCGCGACCCTGCGCCGCCCGTACGCCGATGTATTTCTGCGGGTTGTCGGCCAGATCCAGCTCCACCAGCGCGGCGTAGGCAGCCTTGCCAGCTTCGCCCTTGCTGTCCTGCGCGGCCTTGGCGAAATATGCCTTGGCGTGAGCGTAGTCACCTTCGTTGCGGGCAAGAATGCCAAGGGCATTGTAGGCATCGGCAGTCGGCAGCAGGCTGAGGCTTTTTTGCAGATCCTGTTTGGCCTGGCTGTTCTGATGCAGCATTTCATTCACCTCGCCCCGCCGGACGTAGTAGTAGAAGAAATTGTCGTTGTTGCTGATCGCCTTGTCGTAGTAAGCCTTGGCGGCATGAGGGCGATGCTGTTTGAATTCGATATCACCCAGCAGCGCATAGAAATGCCCCTCGCGCGGTTCGATGGCGATGGCCTGGTTGGCCAGTGCGCGGGCTGAGTTCAGATCACCCTTGGCGAATGCCTTGCGGCCTTCATCGTAGGCATCGTAGGCGGGCTTGGCGCGCATCAGTCGCGCAATCTGTGACTGAAAGCGGGTTGTACCGATTTCACCGCCCTTGGGCAGCCCTGCGGCGGTCTTGATATTGTTCTGCACCCGTTCGACCGAGGGTGGGTGGCTGGCGAACAGGCCGCTGAGCCAGTCCGGGCTGCGTTTTTCGAACAGTTTGACGAAGGTTTTTTGCAGCTCGACGGCGCCCTGCGGGTCATAACCCGCACGGGACATGTATTGCATGCCGTAGTAATCGGCTTCCCGTTCGTTGTCGCGGCTGAATTTCTGCGTGATCAACTGACCACCGATATTGGCGCCGATCTGCGCCAGTTGTGCATAGTCCTTGCCCTGGCTGGCGATGATGGCGCCCATCAGCGCGCCTTTGAGCAGCATGCCGCGTGACATGGCGCGCGCACCGTGCCGAGCCGCGGCATGGGTGATCTCGTGTCCCAGCACCGCGGCCAGTTCCGCCTCGGAATGCAGCGCGGTCAAGAGTCCCCGGTTGATGACGATCTTGCCGCCTGGCAGCGCCCAGGCATTGGGGACGGAGCTATTGAGAATCTTGAACTCATAGGGCAGCTTGCGGTCGCTGACGCTGGCCAGCCGCTGGCCGACTTCCTCGACATAGGCCGACAGGCGTGGGTCGACCACATAGTCGCCACCCTGGGCCTGACGCATGGGCGCGTATTGCTGGTTGCCGATGGCCAGCTCCTGTTGTTCGGAAACGATGTTGAATTCTTTCTTGCCCGTCACCGGGTTGGTGGCACAACCGGTGAGGATGGCGGCGGGCAGTAGTATGGCAGCGAGAAGTTTTTTCATGATCGGGTCGATGTGTCGCATGTTCTTGAAAAGCATAGCAGATTTGTCCGTATTAAGCAGTGTGGGTAACGGCGGCGGTGTGGGTGGCGCCATGCCCGTACTGATCGGTGCCCCTTGGATCCCGTGTATCGCGTCCGAGTTCCCGTCATC
>CAZTJP010000326.1:0-2788 GCA_964613895.1 uncultured Thiotrichales bacterium
CGGGATGCGGGACCCGAAAGAACTCCCAAAACGCAATAACGCAAGCCTGACCCTATCCGGCTTTGGTTTCCGGGCACTGGCCGGAAAAATTACGGGGGTATTACATCGCCAGTGCGAGTTGCTGGGTTTCGGCCATCTCATCAGCGCAGAATCTCAGGTCTTTCAACGGCATCGGTTTGTGCACCAGAAACCCCTGCACAAAATCCACCCCCGAATATTCCAGCGACTTGCGCGTCAATTGATCCTCGACGTATTCCGCGATCGTCCGTGCATTCATATGATTGGCGACATGCACGATCGCATTGATCATCGCATTCTCGAGGCCCCCCTTCGCCACCCGGCTCACCAGGCTGCCATCGATCTTCACATAATCGACATCCAATTCCTGCAAATATCCGAATGACGACATCCCGCTGCCAAAATCATCCAACGCAAACCGACAGCCGATCCCCTTCAATACCTCGATGAAATGCCGCGCCGCCCCCAGACTCGTCACTGCCGCCGTCTCCGTGATCTCGAAAATCACCCGATCAGGATCCACCCGAAACTGCTCGAACAACCCCCGAACCTCCTCCAGAAAACCTTGATCCGAAATCGACTGCCCCGAAAGATTGATCGACAACCGGCACTTGCAGTGACACTGATCACCCAGGGAACAGGCACTGATCGACCGGCCCTGAACCTGCAACCACTGCAACGCCTCACGTACCACCCAGCGATCCACATCCACCGCCAGACCATACTGCTCCGCCACCGGAATGAACTGATCCGGCTGCATCTGCGAACCATCCTCATGCTTCATGCGCACCAGCAGCTCATAATGCTTGCCCGAATACGCCTCATCCATGGCGCGAATCTCCTGCGCATACAACTCCAGCCGATCATCCCGAATCGCACGCGGCAACTCCTGCGCACAACGAACCTCCCCCTGCCGCCGGGCCAGCAACTTGTTCGACGCCTCCAGCACACAGACCCGGTTGCGGCCCGTATTCTTGGCTTCCTGACAAGCCGTATCGGCCGCCGTCAACACCTCCTGTAGGCGGCAATAATCGGGATGAACCGGCACCACGCCAATACTCGCCCCAATCTCGAAATAACGGTTCGCCCAACAGAAACGAAACTCCCGGATCGCCTTGCAGATCGACTCGGCGACCTCGCGGGCCTGGCCTATTTCCGTATCCGGCATCAACACCCCGAACTCATCGCCGGCGATGCGGGCCAAGGTCACCCGGCCGGGCAAAATGGGCGCCAGCAAACCCGGTAACTGACGGAGCAACATATCTCCCGCCCGATGGCCGCAATGGTCATTGATGGTCTTGAACCGATCGAGATTGATCAGCGCCAGCGCATGCCGCCGCCCGTCCGAGCCTGCCGTTGTACAGGCATCCAGGGCCCGACGTCGAAATTCGCGACGATTGGGCAACCCGGTCAGCGGATCGTGGCTGGCCTGCCATTTGAGTCGTTCAATCGCACCTCGGGCGCGGGCACTTTCGACATCACAGGCCACTTCCTGACCACGCATTTGGCGAATCACATAGAACGTGATGGCGATGCCAAGCAACAATACCCCGGCAGAGACTGCCCAGCCGTTGGCGATCAGGTGATCGCCCGTGATCGTCATCACCGCCTGAAAAAAAAGCAGAAACAGCAGGCCGGCAAGCCCGGAGGAAACGCTGAGCGTGGTGCGATGATCCGTCATTGATACCTTCTCCCTGGCAATTCCAATCGAACGAACACGGCGCCGCCTCCGTGGCGACGGCCCCGAAATGACGGTTATCATCCTGCCAACCGTCGGGAGCAATGGTAACGACAAGCGCAGGCAAATCACACCGGAACGAATTGCGCTGTCAGAGGTTGACAACCATGTGCCAAAAACGACACTTTCCGATATCAACCAGTTAGAGATCTTCGCCGAGATGACGATTTCGATAGTTGCAGAACTGTTCTCGGATCCGGATGATCTTCATCCGGCAAGTCATTGATACAATCCAAGACCTCGCAAGCCCGCGATAGCCCGAAAATCGTTGAATCAGCCCAACCAGCAGGCCTTGATTTTGTGAGACCCATCACAGGAAACCGCTCAACCAGTATCGTTGGTTTGCCTGTCAACCGCAGGATACTGATATTTACGTTTTTTTACGTTGTCGCAGCGCCTCGTACAACATCACCCCGGTCGCCACGGATACATTGAGACTCTCCACCTGCCCCAGCATCGGAATCGACACCAGGAAATCGCAGCGCTCGCGCGTCATGCGGCGCAGGCCCTTGCCTTCGGCGCCCATGGCAATGGCGAGCGGCCCGGTGAGATCATGCTGATACAGACTTGAAGCCGCGGCATCGGCCGCGCCGGTGATCCAGATACCGCGTTTCTTCAACTGATCCATGGTACGCGCCAGATTGGTGACCTGGACGAAGGGCACGCTCTCCGCCGCGCCACTGGCGATCTTGCGTACCGTTGGCGTCAGTCCGGCGGCCTGATCACGCGGCACGACGACCGCATCGACGCCGGTTGCATCCGCCGTGCGCAGACAGGCGCCGAGATTGTGCGGATCGGTGACGCCATCGAGCAACAGCAGCAATGGCGGGGCGTCGAGCTCGTCGAGCAACCGCATCAGGCCCGCTTCATTCAATACTGGCGCGGACTGGTAGCGCACGGCGACACCCTGGTGACGCGCGCCTTCGGCAAGCTGGTCGAGCCGCTCGGCTGGCACACGTTCGATGCGGACATTCACTGCCTGCGCCAGCGCCTGCAAGTTGGCCAACCGGGTGTTGAGCCGCCCGTCTCTCA
>CAZTJP010000327.1:0-2776 GCA_964613895.1 uncultured Thiotrichales bacterium
GTTCAAGATCGAGATTCTGGATGATGATCTGTTCGAACCGGATGAGACCTTTTTCTTCGAGATCAGCAAGGCCCCCTCTCAAGGGCCCGTATTCTTCTCGACACCGGTCAAAGCGACGGTCACGATCATCAGCGATGACGCCAAGAAAGCGGATCCACTGCCGCCGGTGCGGGACAGAACACGCCCCGCGACCGGCTCGATGGGCATGCCGGGACTGATCCTGTTGTGGTTGATGGGGTGGCTGCGCAAGCCGTTCCGAGACAACAAGGGAGCAGCAAAGCCCAGGTTCTGAATCTCTTCTCGTTTGTTGGGCCGAACGGCAGTATCATGGAGCCTGATTCACAGGTTCGGAGCAATCACGATGGTCAGTTCGGTTTTCCCCAATTATTTTCGAGTTACCGGCATGGCGCTGGTGGCTGTGATGGTGGCAGGCGGCGCAGCAGCTGCTGATCAATCGCTGCGGTTTCCTCCCGAGCAGGCCGCCCAGGGCGCGCCGATGCCCGGCCCGAGTCCGTTCTGGAATGCCGCCAATCTGCCGGGGCAGCTGCGTCAGGCGCCACCACGTGGCCCGGCAACACCGGCTCCTCCCCGTCGCTGGCTGTATGGCGACCCGGCCCCCCGGAACGACGCTGCAGGCAATCCGCCGCCAGCCAATGCCCGGTCGGGGCCTGATCCACAAGCAGCACGGCCGTATCCGCCTGTGCCGCCGCGTTTCAATGGACCACCTCCCAGGCGCTTTGGCGGTAATGACCGTGGCTTCGGGCCGATGGGGCGCCCGCCATTCGGCAAGAACGGTATTTTCGGACAACCCTCACGCTGGTTCAGAGGCAAGGAGGGCATGGCGCAGGCCTGGGACGATATGCTCAGAGCGCCCAGCCGGATGGGGCGGATGCCGCCGGGTTGGTATTTTCCGGAGATCAGTACGCCCAATCCGGTGGATGTCGGAGATCAGTTGGGCGTGGGGGCGAAAGATTTCGTCAAGGAGGTACCGGATTTCATCCAGACGGTTCCAGACATGATCAGCATCGATCCCAATTATTGATCGGTCCCGGGGCATCCTCAGACGTTTGACCGGTTGGTGTGGTGGCGAGTCGGTCAGCTGGCGAAATAGGTTTCGAGAAACTTGGCGAAAGGTTGGCGGTCCGCCTGTTCAAGCTGGCTCTGTCGTTCGCGCGAGCGGCGGGCTTCGGCGGCGAATCGTTGTTGCTGGTCCGGGTCGAGCGGGCGGGTGCGAAAATAGTCGGCGGTTTGCTGCGACTGGCGTTTGGCGAATTCGAAAAAGCTTTCCTTGTTTTGACGGAGTTGTTCGATGATCTGCGTCGAAGGGATCAGCTCCGGATGTTCGATTTTTGCGCATTGTTCGCGCCAGGCGGTGGTGTAGGGCGCGCCCGGGAGGTTCTGATCCAGCCAGTCGCAGACGGGTTCGAGTTGGTGCAGAATTTGGCTGGCCCAGTCGCGCAAGGTGGTATTGCCTTCGGGCCGGCCGAGTATCAGCTCCGGGTCGCGTCCCCAATGGGCGGCGAGGTTGATGTTGTTGTCGATCATGAAGCGTTCGCTGGTCTGGATCGGCGGGCTGGGTTGCAACACTGCGAGGATCATGAACGCTTCGAGAAAATAGAGTTGTGATTCGCTGATTCCCAGCGGGTCGAAGGCATTGACATCCACTGAGCGCAGTTCGACATAGTCGATGCCACGCGATTCCATGGCCCGCACGGGTTTTTCCAGGCTTTTCAGCACGGTTTTCGGCCGCACCGAGCTGTAGTATTCGTTTTCGATCTGCAATTGATGGTCATTCAGTTGGCGGTATTCGCCATCGACCTCGACGCCGATTTGCGCGTATTGCGGGCAGGGTGTTTCGGTGGCATTTTCGAGGCTGCCGATATAACGCTTGAGGTTGTCGTAGTTGATCAGCACCCCGGTCATGCCTTCCTTGCTATTCTGGTAACCAATATCACCGAGCCGCAGTGAGGTGGCGAAGGGTTCGTAATATGTGTTTCTCCCGAGGTACTCGAGTGTCGTCGGCTGGTGGTTGAGGAAGGATTCGCAAACCGCAGGGGAGGCGCCGAACAAATAGGGTATCAACCAGCCCATTCGTTGCAGATTGCGTAACATGGCCATGTATTGTTCGGAGCGGAACCAGATGAGTGGTTCGTCGCTGCCTAGGTGGTCGCGCCACGCCTGCCAGAAGGTATCCGGTAATGAGTAGTTGAAGTGGACGCCGGAGATCACTTGCATCAGTTTGCCGTAGCGGTAGCCCAGCCCCCGGCGATAGACGGTTTTCATCTTGCCAAGGTTGCTGTCACCGTATTGGGCGATTCGCACGCTTTCTTCACCGTCGATGATGCAGGGCATGCTGGTTACCCAGAGGAATTCATGCTCGAGGTTGGCGTAGACCCAGCGATGCAGGTCGTCGAGTTGCTTGAGCACCATTTTGATCGAACGCTGGGGCGAGGTGATCAGTTCGAGTTGTGCCTCGGCGTAGTCGGTGGTGACATGGGGATGGGTGAGCGCTGAGCCCAGGCCAGTTGGATGAGGGGTTTGTGCGATATGGCCGTCCAGAGAGACTCGGAGGCTCTCTTTCTCTATGCCGATCAGGCTTTCGCGGATGATTTCGGCCGGCACCTGGCCGCGCAGAAAATCCATTCCCGGATTGTTGGCTCGTGTATCGATCGGTCAGCGTCGGACTTGTTATTGAGGCTGGACTATAGCCGACTCACCGGATCAGGTCTAACCCCAGTCCGCCCGGCCGCGTGCGGCGTCACGGCGTATGGGGTCA
>CAZTJP010000328.1:0-2762 GCA_964613895.1 uncultured Thiotrichales bacterium
CAGCGCGCCGCATTGGGCGGCCGCAGCCGTGATCCTGTGAGAAATTCGGGCTAGCGCAGGCGTAGCCTGAACAGGCCCGCGCTGCCCAACATTCGAATCAGCTTATCGGCCGCAATCCGGGCTACGACGGCACCATATACCCCCCAAAAAAAGCCCCGCATGAGCGGGGCTTTTCACCTGAAGTTGAGCTTGTCTATGGCGTGATATTCAAAGCGTGGATGGTCGCCATGGTCAATCCGCCCCGCGCCATACCGTTCTTGCGCTGATAAGCATCGATGGCCCTCAACGTGAGGCTACCCAAATTGCCATCGATCGGACCAGGATCGAAACCGGCATCCTTCAGCGCTCGCTGAACCCGCTTGACGAGGCCCGGCGTGGTGTTGGTCTCGCAAAGAATCTGACGCCATTCGAGACGCTCATCCTGCACTTTCACACGCTTGGTGACCTTGGCCGTCTTGGCAGGTATCGGAATGCGTCGCTCCGAGGCGGGTTGAACCAGTTTGCGAACGCGAATCGTCTTGTAGCGTGCGGGAATCTCGATACGCTTGGTGGTGGCCGGTGTCTTGAGGACGCGCTTGGTCACGACCTTGTACTGAGCGGGTTTCTGATGCAGACAGAGCTGGTTCCCGGTCGGCTTGCCAGCATCCGGCGGCACCTGGCCCTTGAGGTACCAGGAAACACTTTCATCAGCAACCTTGGTCCGTTTGGTGATTTCGGTGTATTCCGCCGGAATGGTCTTGCGTACTTCGCGAGCGGGCTCGACCAGCTTGCGAACTCTCTGGGTGGTGTACTTGGCCGGAATTTCGATCGTCTTGGTCGTCTCGGGCGTCTTGACAACGCGCTTGGTGATCGTTTTGTACTTGGCCGGCACCTCGACGAGACACATGATCTCTCCAGTCGTATCGTCGATACGTTCACGCGGCCCACGCCCTTTCTTCCACATGGTGGTAGCCGGCGAGATCATGATCCGCTCTGTCACTGTTTCATAGACAGCAGGAACCTTCACCATCTTGGTGGATGCCTCTTGAACGAGCACCTTCTCCTCCACCCATTCATACTTGGGCGGGATCACCTCGATCCGCTCCGAGGCTTCCTTCTTCACCACCTGCTGCTTGTCGGTCCGGAACTGTGCCGGCTTATAATATTCGACATAGCACTCGCCAGGTTTTGCCGTATCGGCGGGAAGTCCGGCGCCCTTGGCGTAGGCTACCAGTGATGCGCCCGCGCTCTTGGTTCTGCCACTTGGGGTAGTCAGTACCCATGAGAGACTGGCCGGTTGGGTCTCGATCTTCTCCGTGACAGTCTCGTAGACCGGCGGAACCGCCACCAGCTTGAAACTGCCTTCCTGTACGAGAATCTTCTCTTCAGCCCAGTCATATTTGGCTGGCGTGACCTCAACCTTTTCGGTTGGCTCGGAAATGACGACATCCTCGACCCGCGTTTCAAACTTGGCAGGTACGATGACCTTGGCGTAACACTCGCCCGGCTTGGCGTTCGGAAGCGTGGCGGTTGCGTCTTCCTGCGCGACTACAGAACCCGTTCCGGCGATCAACGCCGCCATAAACAGTGAAAGGGATGATTTTTTCATAACTGGGAATCCTTCAGTATTGGCTCCAATCGATGGACTTTCGCGGATAACGCTACAAGATTAGCGCATTCTGCAAAAATGTCCATAGTATGGCGTAAATTACTTAAAAATATAAATACCCTAAGCGAACTATCTAAAGTAAATTCTAAAACATTCGATATCTCAGGAATATCGCTCAGACAACTTCTGCATTGATTTGTTCAATGCCGGCCTGGGCCGAGGCGCGACCAGTCGAACGCCGGCCCCGGATCGGTCTTGCGTCCCGGAGCGATATGACAATGCCCGACAACTCTCTGATTATCAAGTGTTTTGTACGTAGAGCACAAGACATCGATCGTTGCCGCCAACTGTTCATACTGCGGCTCACTGTAGGGAATCTCATCCGTGCCTTCCAATTCGATACCAATGGAGAAGTCATTGCAGCCCTGCCGCCCACAATAGGCGGACACCCCGGCATGCCAGGCGCGCCGATGGAAGGGCACGAACTGAACCAGCTCTCCGTCACGGCGAATCAGTAAATGGGCGGACACACGCAGATTTTCGATCTCCCGGAAGAACGGATGTGCGGTGACATCCAGACGATTGCAGAAAAACTGTTCGATTTCCGGGCCGCCGAACTGGCCAGGTGGCAGACTGATGCCATGGATCACGATCAACTCGGGCACCGCCCCCGGAGGACGTTCATCTGCGTTCGGAGAAACCACCTGCCGGGCCGTTTCCAGCCACCCTGTGGTGATATCGATCTTCATGACACATAGTCTTGCACCCAACCAACCGCTGCACAACCTCACCCCATGGACTTGATACGGATCAATACAAACATTATATATATCTAATATAGTAATATTCGCATATAGATGAGGAGACACGAGATGCCAGTGCAAATCTCAACATCGTGCCCGGCCTTTGGTCATGGAATACTGGACGCCCGATCGCGTCTGTTGCTCCTGGCTGGAGGTGCGGCCATTGCGGCCTTTCTCGCCCAGGCCAGTCTCGCCCAGGTCATTCTGATTATCGCTCTGATGGGACTGGTCGGGCTGCTGGAAAAACTGTCCATTGCGAGATGCCCGACAGCAGTACTGATGGGGGCCGCCATATTCATCGTGACCAGCGTAATCGTCGATGTGGTGATTTTCTGACCCGGATTTCTCACAGGGTCGCATAGCGAGGCCGC
>CAZTJP010000329.1:0-2755 GCA_964613895.1 uncultured Thiotrichales bacterium
GCCGAGGCGCAGACCTGATAATCACCATTCCCTTCAATCATGCTCGACAAACGATCCAGTGCCGGCCGCTCGTCATCTACGATCATTACACGCATTGTTTTTCCTATCTTGGGATCTTGAAAGAGACCGTATATCGGTCATCCTGGGTTTTAATCTTCAATTTGCCCTGTTCGCCATAGGCGAACAACAGCCGTTGCCGGATATTTTCCTGCGCCATCTGGTTGCCCTTGTGTCGAACCTGACTGGATGGCGCCCCCAACGGATTGGAGACCGTGACCTCGATCGCATCCGGCAACGCATGCAGTGAAATGGTCACCGTACCACCTTCGGTCAATGGCTCGATACCATGATACAGCGCATTCTCCACCAACGGTTGCAAAATCAGCGCTGGCACCTCGGTAAAGCGGTCGATATTCTCATCGACCCGCCATTCGACTTTCAGTCGATCTCCCAGACGGTGTTCCTCGATGCTCAGATATTGCTTGGTGATTGCGAGTTCTTCATCCAGTCTCAGGAAATCCTTGCCCTTCAGCGAGGCCCGGAACAGGTCGGCCAGATCTTCGATCGCCTGTTCGGCCTGCTCGGGATTGCTGCGCGTCAACGCCGCAATCGTATTCATGCTGTTGAACAGAAAATGTGGCCGGATTCTCGCCTGCAATGCCTGGATCCGCGCACGAGCCTCGGCTTCGGTATTGCTCTTCCACTGATGCTGCACATAAAAGTAGCGCAACGTCACGCCGGTGACGATGGCACCGATCACAAGATTGCGAAAAATCACGTTTTGCGCGATGCCCGGCCGTGGAGACAGATACAGATATTGAATCAACCAGATCGAAACCAGCGTCATCACCAGCGTCACGCCAAGGATGATGGCAAAAGCTACCAGCGTGATATGCAGTGCATTCAGTGCATTCAGACGCTCCCGATAATGGCACAGCAGGGCCACCGAGCCTACCGTCACCCACTGGATGAACAGGGAAATCAGCGCCAGCCGGGTCCAGAAATCGCCGGCCTGCAACCCTTGCGCGAAGGTCAGGATGACCGCGAGCGCTTCGGCTGCGCCGACCATCAAAAAGACATTCCCCGCCTCACAGAAATCGGGCAGATAGCTTGTATCGGAAAGTTTCTCCTGGGAAATTTCCGAGCCGAGTTGCTCGTCGGTCAGTTCCATCGACATTGTTCGTGTTCTCCTTTGGGTAAACATACTCTGATTTTCATTTTCGGCGCAATTGCCGATGGTATACTCGCGTCACATTTTTGCGAATTGGACTGCAAAAACTCACCGATCCAGACAGCAATTTGTTACTCACTGATTTTACAGGAAAAACGCTGGCAATTCCTGTTCCTGGCCTGCTCGGCGGGAACAGCTCGACCAACCACGATCCGGAATTTCTATGGCTGAAAACGACCAGACCAAACTTTGGGGTGGACGATTCTCCGAACCGACCGACCAGTTTGTGGAAGCCTTCACCGCATCGGTGGACTTCGATCAGCGGTTGTACCGTTACGATATCGAAGGCTCGCGCGCGCATGCGACCATGCTGCAACGAGTCGGCATTCTCACCGAAACCGAACTGGCGGATATTCTGAAAGGTCTCGACCAGGTTCAGGCCGAGATCGAGGCGGGCAAGTTCGACTGGTCGGTCTCGCGCGAGGATGTTCACATGAATGTCGAAGCGCGATTGACCGAACTGATCGGCGAAGCCGGCAAGAAGCTGCACACCGGCCGTTCGCGCAACGACCAGGTGGCCACCGATATCCGCCTCTATCTGCGGGACGCCATCGACACGATTCGCGGGGAAATCAGGCGTCTTCGCCTGGCACTGGTCGATCTGGCCGAGGCCCATGCCGACGCGGTGATGCCGGGGTTCACCCATTTGCAGGTGGCGCAGCCGATCAGCTTCGGCCATCACATGCTCGCCTGGCAGGAAATGCTGGCGCGTGACGACGAGCGGCTCGCCGATTGCCGCAAACGGGTCAATATCAGCCCGCTCGGCAGCGCCGCGTTGGCCGGCACCAGTTATCCGATCGATCGTGAGCTGACGGCCCGGCTGCTCGGCTTTTCGGCGCCCGGCGCCAATTCGCTCGATGGTGTCAGCGACCGCGATTTTGCGATCGAATTCAACGCCGCCGCGGCGCTGTTGATGGTTCACCTGTCGCGCATGGCCGAAGAACTGGTGTTGTGGACCTCGGCGCAGTTCCACTTCATCGATCTGCCCGACCGCTTTTGCACCGGCTCCTCGATCATGCCGCAGAAGAAGAACCCGGATGTGCCGGAGCTGGTGCGCGGCAAGAGCGGCCGCGTGAGCGGCAATCTGATGTCGCTGCTGATGCTGATGAAGAGCCAGCCGCTGGCCTACAACAAGGACAATCAGGAAGACAAGGAACCGTTGTTCGATACCGTCGATACCCTGCAAGGTTCGCTGCGCGCCTTCGCCGACATGGTCCCGGCGATCCAGGTCAACCGCGAGGCGATGCGGGAAGCGGCGCTCAAGGGTTTCGCCACCGCCACTGATCTGGCCGATTATCTGGTGCGCAAGGGGCTGCCGTTTCGCGATGCCCATGAAGTGGTCGGTCAGGCGGTGCGTCACGCCAGCGAGCAGGGCTGCGACCTCGCCGATCTCGATCTCGATACCTTGCGGCAGTTCGATGAGCGCATCGATGCCGATGTGTTCGAAGTGCTGACCCTGGAAGGGGCCATGCGCGCCCGCGACCACATCGGTGGCACCGCGCCGCGTCAGGTTCGCGCGCAAGT
>CAZTJP010000330.1:0-2745 GCA_964613895.1 uncultured Thiotrichales bacterium
ATCGACTATGTGACTTTATTTTTTTGCTTTCAGGGCATCCTCATAGGTATATACCCCAGGATCGAGCATTTTGACGGTATACCGTTTCGGGTTGCGGCGGCGGGCGACATCCCGCCCTTCCACGCCAACCGGCGTGCGGCGGTAAGCACTCAGGTATTTCCGGAAAATGGGGCTGTTGATATCCGCAGGATTCTTCAAGGCCCAACTCTTTTCCTCGAGCCCAACAGCAATGATCTGGATCAACGCCGATTCGATCGCATCACTGACGCACATCTGTACCGGTTCGTTATAGGTATAACCCGCCTCCATTTCGAGTAATTCCTTGAAACGAACGAAACTGAAGACCTGACTGTTGACCTTGCGTGAGAAAATCGACTTGGTCGCATTGACGCTGTGCAGAATCTTGCCCGATTGAATATCCACCAACCGCAGATTGACGGTCACCTGATCCTCCCGATACTGGGTGGAAGCGCCGATACCCAGATATTGCGCACCAACGCCACCGGTGCGCGTATTGCTGTCATAGGCAACGATGCCCCCTTCAATGATCAGTGGCGCAGACAACAACCGCCCCGTCGAGTTCTGACCCAACTGTTGAACCCGTATCTTGCGTTCGGTCAGTACATTGTTCAGCCCCTGGCGTTCCAGCGGAATGAACCAGCCCGAATCGAGCAGCGCCTTGATCAGGAAAGCACTGGCGCCCTGCGTCACCGCAGTAGAGTAATTGTTGGAAGGTGATGGTTTGAACTGGCCGGTGAGATCACGAAAATGATAGACGCCTACCAGAATCTTTCCCGCTGGCGGCGGCAATTTCAGCAACGCCTCTCCCGAGCGCGTTACCGGCGTGATATCGGCCGGACTGATGACTTCGGCCGGCTTGTCCGGTGTAGCCACCGTGGCGCAGGCGGTCAACAAACCAGCCATGACGCCAGCTACCAACAACCTTGAACCCACGCTCACATATCTCGATAGTTCCACGACGATTGGCTTGATTGCCATTGCCTTTCCCTCCCCCGATTCATCATCGCTCACTGCTATGTATTATTTTGTGTCTTATTATTGTGATTTTAGTTACTGATGATTATGGAGACTGATTCAACTCGAACACCGTCTCCTCTCCCGTCAGCTTGTCCAGTGTCGTCAGCTTCAAATGGTCATTACCGATGTTCTCTACCGTGATGACAAAATCCTGTGTCTCGACCTGACCCGGCACCAACTCCCCGGAGCTGCCGACGATCGGCCGGGCGACCGCGCTGGCGATCTGACTCAATACCAGCCGCTGAACACGTTCGTTGAATTGATCCAGTTCGGACTTGCGGTTATTCGATGTGAAACCCGGATTGCCATGATCGTTCTGGCTGTTGGCGATATTGAACAAATGCGTACTGTTCGCCGGATTACCGCCAAACGAGGGGTTGACGGGCCGATAGACCAGCTCACTCGACTGGACATACAGCGGCGCAGCCAAACCTGACAGGCAAAGTCCAATGACTATTTTTCTGTTGATATTTCTCATGTCACCACTCGGTTCACCACTGAAACACGTCATATCGGTATCCATCATTCACTTTCCCGCACGCGAAGCCTCTCGCAGCCGCCGGATCACTTCCCGGCGTTTCCGTCTGTCCAGCTCGAGGACTGTCTGATAGATTTCTCGCACCACCTGATCGACGCTGGCGCGGGGAAGCGTTCGCCGCCGCTGGATAATCTTTTTCAACACCACGCCCTGGTAACTGACCTGTACCTCGATCACACCCAGAACCGGACGCTGCTCGGTGATCGAGATATTGCCATTGATCCGGCGATCACCAAGATACATCAGCCTCGACAGTTCGGATTCGATACGCCCGGCAATATCCGACTGTGCCTGGTTGAGTACCAGTCCATGAAGCTGGGCAGCACTCCCGATGACGGGCAAGAGCAGCCACAGCCACGCCACGTTCAGGCGAAACCGGCCTCGAACCGCTGTCAGGATTTTCACTGTAAATCTGATCACCAGAAATGCCCAAACCGAATATCAGGTCATTCACATGAATATGCTCTGGGCAATCCGGGTGGCCTCCGAACGATTGTTGATGTTGAGCTTTTTGTAAATGTTGTATACATGGGTCTTGACCGTATGGAAGCTGAGATTCATTTCCCTGGCGATATCGTTGTTGGTCATCCCCATCGAAAGCGTCTTCAGGATCTCCTGCTCTTTCTTGCTGAGCCGGCTGAGCGCCTCCGCAGAATGCTCCGCATCCAGTTTCACCCGATCGACCAGCAAGCCGGTTATGCTGCGCGGAAAGAACAATTCTCCCCGCCTCAGCGCCAACAGCCCCTTGTGGATGATCGACAGCTTCTCACCCTCAAGAAACAGGGCATTGACCCCCCGAATGCACAAAAAAGGCAGAACGGCATTCACATTCGGCGCGCCATAGAATGCGATCACCTGCCCCGAGTGCCTTTTGGACATTTGCGAGATCTGCTCGACTTTGGCAATCGTGATATCCACCAGCGCGGTATGCGCTGGCGTGACCAGTTTGTACTGCTCCACGGAAGTCAGCAGTTCGGTGTCATACAGGCTACCGAGACGCTGCCTCAGATCGTCCCCTGAAGGCCAGTCTCTGGCGATGATCGTCAGGTCGAGTTTTCTGAAATTCGGGTCGCTCATGGTCATGCCCTGGTTGTCGTGATCGGTGATTTCAGCCCGTTCCGGCTTAGCTCGGATTTCTCACAGGGTCGCGTAGCGAGACCGCTCAAGGT
>CAZTJP010000331.1:0-2734 GCA_964613895.1 uncultured Thiotrichales bacterium
TCGTGCCCGGTTACGCCTGCCCGGATCTGCTCAGCGCGGTCATCCATGCCGGCGCCCGCCCAGTGCTGGTGGATATCGAACCGAATGGGCATGGCTACGACCTGCAACGGCTGGAGCAACGCATCGATGATCGCACGCTGGCGGTGATCAGTGTCCGTTTCCTCGGCCTGACCGAGGACATCGATGCACTGAAACGCCTGTGCCGCTCAAGCGGTGCCCGGCTGGTTCTCGACAGCGCCCAGTGGTTCCCCTGTGCCGCCTCGGACGGGGACTGGCCCGCCGACTGCCACATCCTCAGCTTCGGCCGTGGCAAACCGGTCAATCTGTTGCACGGAGGAGCCGTGATCAGCCGCGATGAACGGCTACACCAGGCGCTGCCCATCGGTCGATCCACTCCGGCAGATGGTCAGCCCGCGTGGCGGCACCGCGTCAAACTGCGCGCCTACAACCTGGCCATCAACCCCTGGGTCTACGGCCTCGTATCCCGCTTGCCGGGTTTGCATGTAGGCGAGACCGTCTATCATCCGCTGGAGGCCCTTGAAGGCATGAGCCGTTACCACCAGAGACTGTTGACGGCGAATATCAGAAAATACCGCCAGAGCCACCGCGTGGCCCGACACTACCGCAGGATGCTGACCTCCCTGCCCGCAGGCAACTGGCAGGATCTGACTGGCAACTCGGAAGCGGACGCCTTGCCGCCGCTGCTGCGTTACCCGCTGCTGATCGAAGATGCAGCCGCGCGTGAAAGAATCCTCGCGTCGGGCAACCGGCTGGGCCTGTCGGCGCTCTACCGCAAGCCTTTGCCGAAGATTCCCGGTGTGCGTTCTTTACTCGACGCTGTGCCCGATCTGCCCAATGCCAGCCGCTTGGCCGCCCGGCTGGTGACGCTGCCAACTCACGAAGACATCACGGAGGAACAGGCCGTGGAAATCGTGGCGTTGATCGGGAATTTTCTCTGAATGGCCGCTAGGGCAACAGGTTGGCCCGCGCCTGAAGGATCAGCGACAGGTCATCGGCATCCTGCCCGGCTTCCTTGCCGCTGCGTCCGCGCAATTGCAGTTCGCCCTGGAAGCGGCGGGTGCGCAGCCATTGATACACCAGCGCCAGTCCACTGAGGCGGGTCTCGGTGTCGCTGACCGTGTTGTCGAGGGCCGTGGCCGTGAGTTCGGCGCGCAGGCGTTCATTGATCCGCCGTTGCAGAGCGAGACTGCCCCCCTTCTGACGGCCTGAACCGGCTGCATTGCCGTTGAGGATATCGAAATCGTCCTGGTAGAGCGACAGGGAGAGGGTCGTGAAGCGTCCACGGTAATCCCAACCCAGGCGCACGCGGTCGGTTTCCACCAGGCCGGCGTTTTCCAGACGTGCGAGGGCATTTCCGAGCTGGGTATTGAAGCGAAAAGCCTGCTGCAGCTCCCGGGACAGGCGCAGGCTCAGTCGGTTGCGCGTATTGGACTGATGGGCCAATTCGATCCCGTAACCGTTGAAACGGTCGCTGCTCCCATCATCGAATTCGACCTTGCGGCTGCTGACAAACAGGTCCAGGCTCAAACGGATCCAATGCTTGTCGAAGCCCAGTTGCCATTCGCTGTTGTCGGTGTCGAGCGTGCTCTGGGCATCGTCCCGATAGCGCTGATCGTAGCGGCTGAACCCCAGGCTGATCGTGGATTGCTCATCCAGATGGTAGCGGTAGTCCATCTGCAGCCGGTCTTCGTCGGCATCCAGTTCCTGATTCTGATCGTATCGGAAGAAGCGGCGCTGCAGCAGCGTCACAAGCTGGCTGCGCCCACTGCCGGCCGAAATCCATTGCAGCCCTGCGCGTCCATTGGCCTGCGTCTGGGTATCCAGCACGCCCTCGATCACCGCCCCCGGAGCAGCCACTTCGTTTAGGTTCAAATCGAGCAGCCCGCTGAGACTGCGGCTGACGCGGTAATCGACAGCGCCCTGCCCGCTCCATTGAGTATTCGACCGGGCAGCCACATGGCCCACGCGGTAGTGGCCGAGGATATCGTATTCAATCCTGAGACGGCGGGCGGTGGTGTTGTCGGAAAGCCTCAGGCTGAGTGTGGAAATCGCCTCATTCTCGCGTTTCTGATGGGCCTTGAGGTCGATCTGGTAGGCCGCCTGCGGACGCGGTGCGGCCAGTACCGGCAGCACGGCCAGCCACAACAGTGTTCCACCCAGGACCGTCCAGCTAGACATGCTGAGGCTTTTCGTTGAGCACGAATCCTGCGATTTTCTCACGGGGAATCAGCTTCAGCGCCTTGTCCAGCCGGGCATTGGAGACCTTGCCATAGGGCAACACGACGATGATGCGGTCACTGATTTCGGAGAGGATCGCCGCGTCGGCCGATACTTCCAGTGGTGGCGTGTTGAGGATCACATAGCGGTCACTGTAGCGCTTCTTGACCTGGAAAATGAAGTCGCGCATGCGTTCCGAGGAGAAGAATTCCCCGATGGTCTCGCGCCGTCGTCCGACCGGAACGAAACGCATGCGGGCGATTCCAGTTTGATAAATGATCTTTTCGGTACCGATCGACCGGTCATCGAGGTAGTCGGTAAGCCCGTAATCGACCTCCACCGGGAAATAGCTTTCGATTTTGCGTTTGGTCTTGTCGCAATCCACGATCAGCGAAGTCTTCTCGCCTTCGTAGGAAAAGGCCGCGGCTAGGTTGACCGAAGTGAAGGTGGCGCCCATCCCGTGCTGCAGAGAAACCACCATGATCACCAGATTCTT
>CAZTJP010000332.1:0-2712 GCA_964613895.1 uncultured Thiotrichales bacterium
TGCACAGCCTGCAGGAAGTCGATGGCCAATTGTTTGGCGAACGCATGATGAATCAGTGGAAACACCATCCGGTCTTCCATTTCGTGCTGTTCCTGTTGCCGGGCGATGAACCCCTGCTGGGAGACACGCTCGACAGTCTTTCGGCGCAGTTCTATCAGGACTGGCGTCTGACCGTCGTGGCTGATGGCCCCGCGCCCGATCCGCTTTGGGAACAGCTCGAGGTCCTGCAATGGCTGCAATGTGGGTCTGAGGACGATCCCCATACGCTGGTCAACGAATCCATCGAAAAGGTCTCCAGTGACTGGGTGGCGTTCATCGACCCCGGCACACGCTGGGAGCCGCATACCTTGCTGCGACTGGGAGATTACGCCAATCTCAAACCGGAATGGCGTTTCATCTATTCTGACAGCGACACCGTCAGCGCCAACGGCGAGTTCAGCGAGCCGCGTTTTCTGCCGGATCTGAACATCGACATGCTGCGTGCAACACCCTATTGCCGCCAAGGCGCCTGGGTTCGGCGAGACGCCCTGTTGGACAACGGAGGTTTCGAACCCCTGCCTGGCTGCGAAATGCACGATCAGATTTTCAAGGTCATCGAACAAGCCGGCGCGCAGGCGATTGGCCACATCGCCGATTCGCTGACCCATGTGCCCGCCCAATGCCGTCGGCCTGATACGGCGGTCGTTGCGCGAACAGTGAAAAATCATCTCGACCGTCTGGAGATTTCAACCACCGTGACCGACGGTTACCTGCCGGGTACATTGCGCATCGAATATCTCCACCAGCAGGAGGCATCGGTTTCGATCATCATTCCCAGCCGTGATAAATATGAATATATCGAGTCCTGCCTGCGCTCCCTGTTCGAGCGCACGGAATATACAGCGTTCGAAGTCATCATCGCCGACCGTGGCAGTGTCGACCCCGATACGCTGGCGCTCTACCAACAATTCGAGGAACGCCATCAGGGACGGGTATCGGTGCTGCGCTTCGATGCAGAAACCTCGGTGGCCGAAGCCTGCAACCGGGCTGCCATGCTGGCGCGCGGCGACTACCTGGTCTTTTTGAAAAACCATGTCGAAGCACGCCAGCCCCAATGGCTGTCTCGCCTGCTGCTGCACGCACAACGTCCCGATGTGGGCGTCGTCGGCCCTCGCGTGGTCCATGCCGAATCGACGCTGTTGTTCGAGGCCGGGATCATTCTCGGCATGGACGATGTAGCCGGCAAACCGTTCGTCAATCAATTGACGTTGCAGGGTAAAGGCTACCTCGGCCGGGCCCAGATCGACCAAAACTTTTCCGCCATCGGCGACACCTGCCTGGCCACACCAAAATCGCTGTTCATCGAAACCGGCGGGTTCGACGCCCAATCGTTCAGCAAGGATTTTTTCGTGGCCGATTACTGCTTGCGTGTCAATGAAGCAGGACGCCGCATCCTCTGGACCCCGTTCTCGATGCTGATGGCTTACAAAGGCACAGCGACGATCAATGAACGTGACAAAGGACACGAATATCTACGAGACGTGATCGAATACGAATCGGCTCGGAGCGCCATGCTGGAAAAATGGATGCCGCACATCGGCCATGATCCAGCCTACAATCCGAACCTCGATCTCAACGCCGATCACGCCTTCCTGGTCGATGACAAACTGCCAATCAACTGGGATGTCGAATTCCACGAGCGCACGCGCGTCGCCGGGCTACCCCTGCGAGGTGGCAGTGGTGAATACCGAGTCATCCAACCCTTCGATGCCTTGTCCAAAGCGGCATTACAACAAACCGAACATTATCGAATGGATGAAACCTCGGGTGGCTCGCTCAGGTTACCGGCCATCGCCCGAATGGCACCCGATACGCTCGTAGTTCAGGCAGCGATCGACGATATGCATGTCGGGCTACTGCAAGATCTGGCCAACTACCAGCCCGACATATTCCGCGTGTTCACGCTGGATGACCTGATTACCGAAATTCCGGAAAAGAGCTCAACCTACAAGCGCCACATGGGCCATTTCCGCAATGCGCGCGCCCGCATGCGCAAGGCCCTGTCGCTCTGTGACCGAATGATCGTCACCACCCAGGTGCTGGCCGAAGCATATGCCGACATGATCGATGACATCCGGGTCATACCCAATCGGCTACAGCGGGATGTCTGGCTACCACTGACCTCCCGGCGCCGCACCGGCGACAAGCCACGCGTCGGCTGGGTCGGCGCCCATCAACACGCGGGAGACCTGGAGATCATCATCGAGGTCGTCAAACAGACTGCCGACAAGCTCGACTGGGTGTTCATGGGCATGTGTCCCGAAGCAATCCGGCCGCTGGTCAAGGAAATGCACCTGGACTGGGTCGAATATGATGAATACCCGAAAAAAATGGCTTCGCTCAATCTCGATATCGCCGTCGCACCGCTGGAAATACATCGCTTCAACGAAGCCAAGAGCAATCTGCGGCTGCTGGAATACGGCATACTCGGCTGGCCCGTGGTCTGTACCGACATCGCCCCCTATCGTGATTACGATGCCCCCGTGCGTCGCGTGCCCAATGACACCAAGGCCTGGGTCGAAGCCATCATGGCATATGCCGACGATCTCGATGCCGCGGCACAAGCAGGTGACAGATTGAAACAATGGGTAAGGAAGCATTTCATTCTGGAAGATCACCTCGAGGAATGGGTCAGTGCGCTGACCCCTGCCAACGCCCGGGCTGGACGGAAAC
>CAZTJP010000333.1:0-2706 GCA_964613895.1 uncultured Thiotrichales bacterium
TCAAGCTGGCGCGGGAAATCGGCTATCCGGTCATCATCAAGGCTTCCGGTGGCGGTGGCGGGCGCGGCATGCGGGTGGTCAATTCCGAAGGTGCGCTGCTGAACAGCATTTCGCTGACCAAGACCGAGGCGAGGACCGCTTTCGGCAACGACATGGTATATATGGAGAAGTACCTGGAAACGCCACGCCATGTCGAGTTTCAGGTGTTGTCCGACGGTCAGGGCCACGCCATTCATCTGTGCGAGCGCGATTGTTCGATGCAGCGCCGGCACCAGAAAGTGGTCGAGGAAGCACCTGCACCAGGGATCACCGAGGAGATGCGTCGTGAGATCGGGGCACGTGCTGCCCAGGCCTGTATCGACATCGGCTATCGGGGCGCGGGTACGTTCGAGTTCCTTTACGAGAACGGCGAGTTCTATTTCATCGAAATGAATACCCGGCTGCAGGTCGAACATCCGGTGACCGAGATGATCACCGGCATCGATCTGGTGAAGCAGCAGCTGCGCATTGCCGCCGGCGAACCGCTGAGCATCCGCCAGGAGGATGTGCGCATCAACGGTCATGCCATCGAGTGCCGCATCAATGCCGAGGACCCGGAAACCTTCATGCCTTGCCCGGGAGAGATCACCCGCTTCCATTCGCCCGGTGGTCCCGGTGTTCGGATCGATACCCACATCTATGGCGGTTACAGCGTGCCGCCGTATTATGATTCGATGATCGGCAAGATCATCACCCATGGCGAGGATCGTCGAACCGCACTGGCGCGCATGTGCGGCGCCTTGCAGGAGATACTGGTGGAAGGCATCAAGACCAACGTGCCGTTGCAGCGCGACATCATGAACGATGAGGCCTTCCAGCGCGGCGGCGCGAACATTCACTACCTGGAAAAGAAGCTGGCCACCAAGGGATAACGCTTTGGGCTGGCTGCAATTTCAATTCGAACTCGCAGCCACGGATCTGGCAGCGGCGGAGCAACGCCTGCTGGCGTTGGGCGCTCAGTCGATCACGCTCATGGATGCACGCGATCAGCCATTGCTGGAACCCTTGCCGGGTGAAATGCCATTGTGGCAGAAGATTTCGGTGCTGGCCTTGTTTCCCGATTCGGTCGAGCCGGAACTGCTGCGGCTGGGATTTTTCGACGGTCTCGAGGCGGAAATTCTCGGTTGGCGTCACAAACGGCTGCAAGACGAAGTCTGGGAGCGGGCCTGGATGCAGGACTTCCATCCCATGCAGTTTGGCCGGCGCTTGTGGATCTGCCCTTCCTGGTCGCAGCCGCCGGATCCGGATGCCGTCAACCTGATCCTCGACCCGGGGCTGGCGTTTGGTTCCGGTACTCACCCCACCACCGCCTTGTGTCTCGAGTGGCTGGATGCGCATCCGCCGGAGAATCTCGATGTCATCGACTATGGCTGTGGCTCCGGCATTCTGTCGCTGGCGGCACTCAAGCTGGGGGCACGTTTCGTGCATGGCATCGATATCGATCCCCAAGCCATCGAAGCCAGCATCGACAACGCCGAGCGCAACGGGATGGCGCCCGACCGTTACCGTTTCACCCAGCCCGAAGATGCGCCCCCCGAGCCGGCCGATTTGTTGATGGCCAATATTCTGGCGAAACCGTTGATCGCCCTGGCGCCGCAGATCAGTCAGCTGGTTAAGGGCACTGGTTCAATGATATTGTCAGGCATCCTTGATGAGCAGGCGGCGGATGTAGTACAAGCCTATCTACCCGGGTTCACCATCGTCCGGCAAACATCAAAACAAGGGTGGCGGCTCATTGAAGCGCGCCGCAAGAGCTGAGCAGAATGTACACAGAATGTCCCCATTGTCATGCGATCTTCCGCGTGACCCAGGCGATCCTGCAAGCAGCAGCCGGCAAGGTGCGCTGTGGCGAATGCGGCACGGTTTTTCAGGCCGTCAAACCGCAGACCGAGTTACCACCGCATGCGCAGGAAACGGAAAAGGTCATGCCGTCCCAATCGGTGGCCGAGACGACGGCCCCGCCTGAAAGCGGGGAAGCACCGGGATCGATCGATCAGCGCGCCAGCAAGCCACGCCCCGAACCATTCTCGGACAGCGGCAGTTTTCATCGCTCGGCGGAGCCTGAGCCTGCGGCCGTCGCCATGGGGGCCGGCGCTTCCTCGGCAGCGCTGGATGAGCAGCAGCCGTTGCCCAAATACCTGCCGATTCCAACACAAACGCCCGCGATTCAACGTGCTTCACGGCGTGCCCAGCCGTGGCTGGTGGTATTGGCGATCATCCTGACGTTGGTGCTGATCGCGCAGGCGTTGATCGCCAACCGGGACTGGCTGGGTACCAAGCCTGCGTTGCGCCCGATCGTGACAGGTTTGTGCAAGGTGGCAGGCTGTACCGTTCCGGAGCATCGTGACCTGGACAAGATCGAGCTGCTCAATACCGGCGTCTTTTCCCATCCGACCGTGCCCGGCGCCTTGATGATCAAGGCCGTCATCGAAAATCGAGCCGATTTCGAACAGCCTTATCCGATTGTTGAACTGGCTTTCAACAACATTCAGGGTAAACGAGTCGCCATGCGGCGTTTCGGGCCATCCGAATACCTCGATCCGATGCGTCCGCATCCCAAGCGGATGCCTGTCGGCAAGCCGGTTTCGGTACGACTCGAAGTGGTCGATCCGGGCAAGGACGCGCTTGGCTTCGATTTCAATTTCCGCTAGCTCGCATTTCTCACAG
>CAZTJP010000334.1:0-2701 GCA_964613895.1 uncultured Thiotrichales bacterium
ACACAACTCGCAACGCGGATCGGCCAATAACTGCAATCGGCGGGTTATCTGCTGGAACCATGCCATTGGTGCTAGAATTTGCTGCCCTCATTCACTGAAACCGGTCGCCATGAGCGAGAAAAAAACCATCACCGCCGCATCCGCCAAACGCGCCGCGCAGTGGATGGATCTGGGCAATCTGATCACCATTCTCGCGCCCGTGTTGCTGCCCGCCTGGTTTGGCGCCTCGATGCTCATCTACGCCATGAATCGCCATCACCCCAACCCGCGGGTGGGGCATTACACCCAATGGGCCGCCTACCGGTTCTATGGGCTGATTGGCCTGGTCATCCCGGTCGCCACCTTTTTCCCGGTGGACATCCGCTACTACCTGGTGCTGTGGGCAGTGCTGGCGGCCATACTGGTGCCATGGACTCTACTGAGTCTCAGGCGCATCAACCAGGAACAATGGCGCGATACCACGTATTCCGACGACCAGCCAATGGAGGCTGAGCCATGAGCAAGATCCGCCACGACTGGCAAACCGAAGAGATTCTCGCGCTGATGGATCAGCCATTCATCGACCTGGTCTACCAGGCGCAAACGGTGCACCGGGAACATTTCGACCCGCATGAGGTCCAGGTCAGCTCACTGCTGAGCATCAAGACCGGCGCCTGCCCCGAAGACTGCGGCTACTGCCCGCAAAGCGCCCACCATGCCACCGAACTGGAACGCGAACGCCTGCTGCCGGTCGAGGAAGTGATCGAGTCGGCAAAAGCCGCTCAGGCCAAGGGCTCGACCCGTTTCTGCATGGGCGCCGCCTGGCGCAACCCGACCGACCGCAATCTGGAACAGGTGGCCGAGATGATCGAAGCGGTCAAATCGCTGGGCATGGAAACCTGCGTCACGCTCGGCATGCTCACCGACGCACAGGCCCAGCGACTCAAACAAGCCGGGCTGGATTATTACAATCACAATCTCGACACCTCGCCCGAGTTCTACGGCAACGTCATCACCACACGCACCTACCAGGACCGGCTCGACACGCTGGCGCATGTGCGCGATGCCGGCATCCACGTCTGCGCCGGCGGCATCCTCGGCATGGGCGAATCGCGCCGTGACCGGGCCGCTTTGCTGCAACAACTGGCCAACCTGCCGAAACACCCCGAATCGGTACCGATCAACAATCTGGTTCAGGTCGAAGGCACACCGCTGGCGGGTACCGAACCCCTCGATCCGCTGGAATTCGTGCGCACCGTGGCGACCGCGCGGCTGGTCATGCCCGCTTCCTGGGTTCGGCTGTCCGCCGGCCGCACCGAAATGCCCGAGGAAATCCAGGCCTGGTGTTTCATGGCCGGCGCCAACTCCCTGTTCTATGGGGACAAATTGCTCACCACACCCAATCCGGAAACAGACCGTGACAAGCAGATGCTGGATCGGCTGGGGCTGCGCTTCAGCCGTCCCGGCTGCCATGAACACCCCCCACAAGCCCGCAGCGCCTGACAACCGCTCCGCCACGACGCCCGATGCCTGACCTCGACAAAGCGCTGCAAGATCGGCGGGCACAAGCACTGTACCGCTCACGCCGCATCGTCGAAGGCCCGCAGCAACCGCAGATGCGCATCGACGGGCGCGAGGTGGTCAGTTTTTGCTCCAATGACTACCTTGGCCTGGCCAATCACCCCAAGGTCGTGGCCGCCTTCCGCCAGGCAGCGGAAACCTGCGGCGTCGGCAGTGGCGCGGCCCATCTGATCAACGGCCACAACCGCTACCACCACCAGCTGGAAGCCGCCCTGGCGGCCTTCGTCGGCGCGCCGCGCGCCCTGCTCTTCTCGACCGGCTACATGGCCAATCTCGGCATCGTCCAGGCCTTGATGACGCGCGGGGACGCCATCTACGCCGATCGCCTCAACCATGCTTCGCTGCTCGACGGCGCACGTCTGTCCGGCGCCCGGCTGCGGCGTTATCCGCATGGCGACGTGGCGGCGCTGACGGCGATGCTCGAGCGCTGCTCCGCCCGCAACCGCCTCATCATGAGTGATGGCGTGTTCAGCATGGATGGCGACATCGCGCCATTGCCCGCGCTGATCCGGCTGGCCACTGCCACCGATGCCTGGCTGCTGATCGACGATGCCCATGGCTTCGGCCTGCTCGGCGATGACGGCCGCGGAACGCTCAGCCTGCATCGAACAGCACCGAACGACAAACTGATCCTGATGGGCACGCTGGGCAAGGCCGCCGGCGTGGCTGGCGCCTTCGTCGCCGGCTCGGAAAACCTGATCGAATACCTGATCCAGACCGCCCGCACCTATATCTTCACCACCGCCATGCCGGCCGCCAATGCCGCCGCCACGCTGGCCAGCCTTGAACTCATTCGGAATGAGCCGGAACGGCGGGCGCGTCTGCATGAACACATCGAATACTTCCGCCGCCAGGCCCGGCAGGCCGGTGTTCCGCTGCTACCATCGGACACAGCCATTCAGGGCATTCCCTGCGGGGAGAATGCCGCCGCCGTCCAGCTCGGTCAGCAACTCTGGGAACGCGGCTATCTGGTGACCCCGATCCGGCCGCCCACCGTGCCGCCAGGCACAGCCCGCCTGCGACTGACCCTCTCGGCCGCGCACCGCCGCGAACAGATCGACGGCGTGATCGCCGCGCTGGCCGAGGCGCTCGATACGCAACGCTGAGCCACACCGGCTGGCCCGCATTTCTCACAGGGTCG
>CAZTJP010000335.1:0-2689 GCA_964613895.1 uncultured Thiotrichales bacterium
GGTGGAAAAGCTGCGCCACAAGGCGGAAGCGGCCATCCATGTGAGCGGGAACCGGCTGTTCGCCGATGCGGTCAATGACGATATGTATGCCGCAATCGATTCGCTGATCGACAAACTGGACCGGCAGGTGGTCAAGCACAAGGAGAAGATCACCAATCATCACCGAAACCGTAACGAGGGATCGCATCGGCTTCAAGCAATCAATCCATCATGATCAACCTGGCGACATTCATTTCCCCGGAAGCGGTAATCAACCTGGAGGCGCTTTCCAGCAAGAAGCGCGCGCTCGAACAACTCGCTGCACTGCTGGTGGATGTCAATCCCGAGCTCAAGCGGGATGAAGTCTTCGACGCCCTGATGGAGCGGGAACGTCTCGGTTCGACGGCACTGGGCAAGGGTGTCGCCATTCCTCACAGCCGCTTGCCCGGGTTGACCCGGGCAAGCATTGCCATGATCAAGCTCGATCAGGGTATCGATTTCGATGCGCCGGACAACCAGCCGGTGGATGTGCTGGTGGCGCTGATCGTACCCGATGAATCCAACGAAGAACATTTGCGTATTCTCGCCGGTTTGGCGGAGCTGTTGTCGGATGAGGCGTTTCTGGCCCGGCTGCGCGCTTCCCATGATGGCGGCGCCTTGAAGGCATTGCTGGACGAACGCATGGCCCAGCCCGATATCACCCCGGCGCCGGGTGCCGCAGAGCAGCCGGAAACGGCGGTTTCCAGTTCAGCGGCACATTGACGCTGCCGGCTGGAGTGATCTGACAGCACCGCATGGCTGGCCTTGCAGGTGACTTGTTACGATGAGTGATCAACTGTCGATCACCAGCTTATACGAGCAGCTCCGGCGGCGAATCGAGATTCACTGGCTTGCAGGCCGGGCGGCGGCTGATCTGGCACTCGATGTTCGTGAAGCCCGTTCGGGCCGGATCGGATTGGCTGGCAACCTCAATCTCATTCATTCCAACCAGATCCAGCTGATCGGCTACCGCGAGATGGATTACCTCAATGCGTTGCCGCCGGCGGAGTTCGAGCGCACGCTCGATCAGATTTTTTCCGGCCAGACCCGTTTGCTGGTGCTGGGTGATGCGGTCGAGCCGCCGCCCGGTTTGCTGGAGCGTTGCGATGCGACCCCGGTGGGATTGTTTTCTTCACCGCTCCCGGGTTATGAGCTGTTATCGGAGATTCAGTTCCTGCTGGCTCACGAGCTGGCGGAGCAGGTAACATTGCATGGCGTTTTTCTCGAGGTGGCCGGCATGGGGCTGTTGCTGACGGGCGGGCCGGGCACTGGCAAGAGCGAGCTGGCGCTGGAACTGGTCACCCGTGGCCATCGTCTGATTGCCGATGATGCGCCGATATTTTCCCGGGTTTCACCAACCACGCTGAGCGGCACCTGCCCGGCGTTGTTGCAGGATTTTCTGGAAGTACGTGGCTTGGGCGTGCTGAATATCCGGGCGATGTTTGGTGACAGTGCCATCAAGCGCAGCAAGTATCTGCGGACCATCGTGCACCTGCAGCCTCTTTCCGAAGTGGATGTGGGCGAGGAGAATCGGCTGATCGGGTTGTGTGGTGAACGCAAGATTCTGGGGATCAGCATTCCCGAGGTCACCTTGCCGGTGGCGCCGGGGCGTGACATCGCGGTACTGATCGAGGCGGCGGCGCGTAATCAAGCGCTCAAATCCAACGGGTATTTTGCCGCCGAGGATTTCCGGCTCAGACTGCGAAAGCAGATCAACGCCGGGGATGACGGGCGAAACAATGGGTGAATGGCGTAACAGACTCCAATGAAAATTTTCATCGTTACCGGATTGTCGGGCTCGGGAAAGTCCATCGCGCTCAATGCGCTCGAAGACGAAGGCTTCTATTGCATCGACAATCTGCCGGTTGGCCTGTTGCTGCCGGTGCTCAGGGATCTGACGAAGAAGCCCGTCTTTCAGGAAATCGCGGTGGGTGTCGATGCGCGCTCCAGTCTGGATGATCTGTCCGGGTTTGGTGACGTGGTGGATGAACTGCGGGGGCAGTTCCGTGATCTGACCATCATGTTTCTGCAAGCACGCGAAGCGGTGCTGATCAAGCGTTTCGGGGAAACCCGCCGCAAACATCCCTTGACCCACAGCGGTCTGCCATTGCTCGAGGCGATTCGGGAAGAGAAACGTCTGTTGTCGGACGTGGCGGGACTGGCCGACCTGCAAATCGATACCTCACAGTATTCCATTCACGAACTGAGCCGCCTGGTGCGCGAGCGCGTCCATCCCGCCGATCAGGAATCCCGCTTGTCGATTCTGGTGCAGTCATTCGGTTTCAAGAATGGTATTCCGCTCGATTCCGATTATGTCTTCGATGTGCGTTGCTTGCCCAATCCGTATTGGGATGCAAAGCTTCGGCCCTATAGCGGCCTCGATGAGCCGGTTGTCGAATACCTGTCGGCTTACCCCGAGGTTGAGGAGATGTACAGTGCGCTGAGCGATTTCCTCATCAGCTGGATGCCCAGCCTGCAGGACAGCAATCGCAGCTATGTCACGGTCTCGATCGGTTGCACCGGCGGCCGACACCGTTCAGTATTCATTGCCGAGAAACTGGGCGCCCGGCTCGCCCAGCACTTTGGCGAAGGCGTGAAGATCCGGCATCGTGATCTCTAGCCCGGATTTCTCACAGGGTCGCGTAGCGAGGCCATGAAAGCGGCAGTCGTC
>CAZTJP010000336.1:0-2679 GCA_964613895.1 uncultured Thiotrichales bacterium
GCGCCGCATTGGGCGGCCGCAGTCGTGATCCTGTGAGAAATTCGGGCTAGCATCGTTCCCTCTGACGCTGTCCGCAGTTTTTGCAGCAGTGCCGGATCGATCCGGCTGCGATCGAAAGCGCCGTTGCGAAAACGGACGCCGGTTTCATCATCGAACAGGAGCCGGGGTGTTGGTGTCTCCGCCGGTTCGGGTTCGAGCAGCAGCAAGTGCGCATTGCGAGGCCGGGGTGCGAGCGTCAGCAATTTGTCGATCTGTCTGCCGAACTGCCGGAAAACCAGATAGCTACGTTCGCCATTTGTCGTTTGCAGCGGCAGAATGGCATCGGGCAACAGCGGCAGTCCATCCTCACTGGCAGCGAAATGAAGCCTTTGATGACGGACTTCACCCACCGGCAGTGCCTGCAGGGTCGCGTGCATGGCCGGGCCGGGTTCGCGCTCGTGAATGGCATAGGGCAACAATGTTTCGAGATGAGGCGGGTTGTCTTGACCAAATGAGGCCTTGATGACGGTATTGCCCTGCGAGTCGAGCAGGCGTAGTTCGGCATCGCTGGCAGCCAGTTGTTGCAGGCTCAGGAAATAGCGCTCCAGGGCACGTTGTTTGCGCGCGAGGCTGTCGGGCGGGCGGTCCTGCCGGGCCGCCGCCAAGGCATGGGCGAAGTGCTGCACCGGGGCAGATTCGGCCAGCGTGGTCAGCAGTTTGGACTGGTTGGCGAACAATTCATCCAGCTTGGTCGCGAGCCGGTCGAGTTCGGCATGCATATCGGCATCGATGCTGTCGATGAAGACTTGCTGGCTGTAGTGGTTGCCCACGATGCCGAGCAATACCAGCGGGGTGACGCTGGTGATGACCAGCCACAGCAGGATGTGGTTGCGCAGCTTCATGCCGCGAGTGTAGCAATAGCGGGGTTTTTGTAATACTTTGCGCGCATGAGAATCCGTACCGTCAGCCGGGTGGTGTTGTCCATGGTGTTGCTTGCCATGCTGGTGGCCGCCTGCGGCCAGCGTGGGCCACTGTATATTCCGGACGATCAGCCCAAACAGTCCGATCACGACCAGAAACAGAAATCATAATGGATTATTTCGAGTATCGAGACGGCCAGTTGATGGCCGAACAGGTGCCGCTGCGCCAGATCGCCGAGACTTATGGCACCCCCTGCTACGTGTATTCCCGCGCCACCATCGAGCGCCATTGGCGGGCTTTCGATCAGGCGCTGGGTGATCATCCTCATCTGATCTGCTATGCAGTCAAGGCCAATGGCACGCTGGGGGTGCTCGATGTGCTGGCGCGCCTTGGCTCGGGTTTCGATATCGTTTCTGTCGGCGAGCTGGAACGGGTGCTTCGCGCTGGTGGTGATGCCTCGAAAATTGTTTTCTCGGGGGTCGGCAAGCGCCATGACGAGATTGCGCGGGCGCTGGAGGTGGGTATCCGTTGTTTCAATGTCGAGTCCGAAGCGGAGCTGGAGCGAATCAACTCGGTGGCTGCACAGCGTGGCCAGGTGGCGCCGGTTTCGATCCGGGTCAATCCGGATGTGGATGCCGGCACACATCCCTATATTTCCACAGGCCTGAAACAGAACAAGTTTGGTATCGACATCTCGCTGGTGGAGGCTGTCTACCAGCGGGCCGCCGATCTGCCGAACCTGCAGCCGGTGGGCATCGATTACCATATCGGTTCGCAATTGGTTGAGGTTTCCCCCTTTCTCGATGCGCTCGACCGTGTGTTGGCGCTGGCGGCACGGTTGGAGGCTCGCGGGATCGAGATTCGTCATCTGGATTTGGGGGGCGGGCTCGGCATCCGTTATCAGGATGAGACGCCGCCATTGCCGGCCGAGTTTGCACAGGCGGTACTCGAGCGGCTCGGTGAGACGAAATACGACATCATTCTCGAGCCGGGGCGGGCGATCATGGGCAACGCCGGGGTGTTGCTGATGAAGGTGGAGTATCTGAAACACAATGGCGAGCATGCGTTTGCGATCGTCGATGCGGCGATGAACGACAATATGCGGCCTTCGTTGTATGGCGCGTGGCAGGAGATCATTCCGGTTGTCCAGAAGGATGGCGGCCGCGAGGCGGAATACGATATCGTCGGGCCCATTTGCGAGACGGGGGATTTTCTCGGCAAGGGCCGGCGGCTGTCACTGGCGGAGGGGGATTGGCTGGCGATGCGTTCGGCGGGCGCTTACGGCGCGTCGATGAGTTCGCAGTACAACAGCCGTCCCCGAGCGGCGGAGGTTTTGGTGGATGGGGATCGGGTGGTGTTGTTGCGGCCGCGGGAGACCCTGGATCAGTTGATGGTGGGAGAGCGATTGCTGTCGGATTGAGTCACAAAAAAGGAGCCGTACGGCTCCTTTTTTGTCAGGTCACAGCGTGGCTCAGGATTTTTTGATCAGGAAGGTGAATTCGCCACCTGCTTCCGAGCTTTCGATCAGTTCGTGACCGGTCTGGTTGGTGAAAGCCTCGAAGTCCTTGACTGAGCCGGGGTCGGTCGCAATGATTTTCAGGACTTCGCCCGAGTTGATCTTGTTGATGGCCTTCTTGGCTTTCAGGATGGGCAGTGGGCAGTTCAAGCCACGAGCGTCGAGTTCTTCTGCAACGTCAGTCATAAGATTCTCCAGATAAAGCTGTCGCCAGGGCGACGTGAAAAAAACGGGTTGCGGCAGAGGCTCTCGATCGGGTTTTA
>CAZTJP010000337.1:0-2655 GCA_964613895.1 uncultured Thiotrichales bacterium
ATTCTGGTCGCCTATATCCTGCTGAAATACTTCTTTACATTTTCCCGGTAATTCACCCGGTACCCGCGGCTTTTCCCGCAATCGCCATTGGCGGTATGATCGCTTCATCTGCCGCCCTGGAGTCCGATCCTGTATGACCAGCCAAGCCGCACCAGAAACATCCGCCGTGGCCGATTCGAAAAAGACCACGCTGCTGACCGCGCTGCTCAGCCCGCTACCGTTGTCGGTCGGGCGGCAGTTGCGGGCCAGGTTGTACCGCTCGGCGCTGGCTGCGGCGGGTGACGGACTGGATATCCATCCGCATGTGGAACTGATCCGTCTGGCGGCGATCCGGCTCGGTAACCGGGTGCAGTTGTGGCAGAACAGCACGCTCAGTTGCTGGAGCGATGGCAGCGCCATCACGCTCGGCGACGAGGTGGTGATCGACCGGGGCGTCTATCTGCAAGCGCTGGGCGGCCATATCGAGATTGGCCCCCGAACCTTTGTCGGCCCTTATGTGTGCATGTCCGGCCCGGCGGATGTCTCGATCGGCGCCGATTGCCTGATTGCGTCCCACAGCACCCTTTATGCCAACAACCATGTGTTCGACGATCCGGACACGCCGATCAACCAGCAATCGCTGAATTTCAAGGGCATCACCATCGGTGACGACTGCTGGCTGGGATCAGGCGTACGGGTGATGGATGGCGTCACCATCGGCAAGGGCTGCGTGGTCGGCGCCGGCGCGGTGGTCACTCGTGACCTGCCGGACTATTCCGTGGCGGTGGGCGTGCCGGCCAAGGTCATCTCTTCACGGCGCAAGGCCGCCGACTGATTCCGGAACAACGTAGACCGGAGTCGGCGATAGCCCGACCGAGTGAACGCCAGTCAGCACGCCGCATGGGGTGGCCGCAGTCGTGATCCGGTGAGAAATCCGGGCCAGGATGGTTGGCTATTGGCTGCCGCTGATCTTGGCCCAGGAATCCCTCAGGGTGACGACGCGATTGAAGACCAGCCGACCTTCGTGATCCTGGTCACGGCAGAAATACCCTTCCCGCTCGAACTGGAAACCCTGTCCGGTTTCGACATCGCTCAATGAAGGTTCCACCAGCGCCTCGTCGATCACTTCCAGCGATTTGGGATTGATGTGTTCTTTCCAGTCAGCCACGCTCTTGTCGCTGTCCGGGGCGGGATGGTTGAACAGCCGGTCGTAGAGACGCAGTTGCGCGGGCACGCCATGACGTGCGGAAACCCAGTGGATGACGCCCTTGACCTTGCGCCCTTGCGGGTTCTTGCCGAGCGTGTCAGGGTCGTAGCTGCAACGCAGTTCGACGATCTCGCCATTGGCGTCCTTGATGACTTCATCGCAACGAATGACGTAGCTGTTGCGCAGCCGCACTTCGCCGCCGGTGACCAGACGCTTGAACTTCTTGTTGGGCGCGACTTCCATGAAGTCGTGACGGTCGATGACGATGTCACGGCAGAACGGCAGTTGGCGGGCGCCCATGCTGTCGTCCTTGGGATGGTTGGGCGCGGTGAGTTGTTCTTCGCTGTCGGCCGGATAGTTGGTGAGCGTGACCTTGAGTGGATGCAGTACCGCCATGCGGCGCGGCGCATGGGCATCCAGATCTTCCCGAATACAGGCTTCGAGCATGCCCATTTCGACGCTGTTGTCGGCCTTGCTGACACCGATGCGCCGGGCGAATTCACGAATCGAAGCCGGCGTATAGCCGCGCCGCCGCATACCGGCGATGGTGGGCATGCGCGGGTCATCCCAGCCATCGACCAACCCTTCCTCCACCAATTCGGTGAGCTTGCGTTTGCTGACGACGGTGTATTGCAGATTCAGCCGGGCAAATTCGATCTGGCGTGGATGACAATCGATGCTGATATTGTCCAGCACCCAGTCGTACAGTGGCCGGTGATCCTCGAATTCGAGCGTGCACAGCGAATGGGTGACGCCTTCGATGGCATCGGAAATGGGGTGGGTGAAATCGTACATTGGGTACAAACACCAGGCCGCGCCAGTCTGATGATGCACCAGACCGCTGCGAATGCGATACAACACCGGATCGCGCATATTCATGTTGGGCGAGGCCATGTCGATGCGGGCACGCAGCACCCGCGAACCGTCCTCGAACTCGCCCTCACGCATGCGGCGGAACAGATCGAGGTTCTCTTCGATCGGGCGGTCGCGATACGGGCTGTTGCGACCCGGCTCGGTGAGCGTGCCGCGATACTCGCGCATCTGCTCGGGACTCAGCTCACAAACATAGGCCAGCCCCTTGTGAATCAGTTCCACCGCATAGTCATAGAGCTGTTCGAAATAGTCGGAGGCAAAACGCAACTCGCTCCACTGATAACCCAGCCAGCGAACATCCTGCTGGATGGCTTCGACATATTCCTCCCGCTCCTTCTGCGGATTGGTGTCATCGAAGCGCAGATTGCAACGGCCGTCGTAGTCCTCGGCAATGCCGAAATTCAGCACGATCGACTTGGCATGGCCGATGTGCAGAAAGCCGTTCGGCTCCGGCGGAAAGCGGGTGACGATCTCGCGGTGCTTGCCACTGGCCAGGTCGGCGTCGATGATCTGGCGAATGAAATTGCCGGGCGTCTTGTCTTCCATGGCGTCACGATGTTCAGTTCAGGGACAGGTGTCGCAGTTTAGCGTATCCC
>CAZTJP010000338.1:0-2650 GCA_964613895.1 uncultured Thiotrichales bacterium
GGCTGCCGTCATCCCCGCGGGACGGGGATCCAGTCACAGGGATGTGGCCCACCGGGGTGGAGCGCCTCTCCATGGCGCTGGATTTTGCCAATCCCTGGCGGAATGACGAGGGCTGTGGCCCACGCGCTTATGTTCAGATGATGTCTTCATGGTACCGGGTTCGGTAGTAGCGCAGTACCGCCATTTTGATGGCGTCGTTGAAGACGAACCATGAGAGGGCGTAGGCCCACATGCCGAGGCCCCATTCCCAACCGATGGGTTCCATCAGATCGAATCCATAGACGGCGATGATGGTGCCGGCGACGCGGCTCAGAAAGGTGGCGCTGAAGAGCGGCAGGGATGGCCATGGGCGCTTCCAGAACCAGTCGTCGATACGGGTGTTGTAGATGGTGCCGTGACCGGCGATGACGAGTTTGGCGAAGAATACGCTTTGTACGAATTCGTGGGGTTGGTGCATCACGGAGATCAGGATCCAGAAGAGCATGAAAGAGGAAAGTACACCTGCCAGTCCCAGCCAGGAGGCGAGGATGAAGACTTCTTTCATGTCCCAGCGGACGGGTTTTTCCCGCACTTTGGTATTGTCGTAGGCGATGGTCATGATTGGAATATCATTGAGCAGCGCCAGGATGATGATCATCAGCGCGGTGATCGGATAGAAATCGTAGATGACGATTGCCAGGGTCATGAAGATGATGACGCGGATCGTTTCGGCGATGCGAAAGATCGTGTAGCTCTTCATGCGCTCGAAGATCTTGCGCGACTCCTTGATAGCATCGACGATCACGCGCAGTCCGGGCGCCATCAGTACGATGTCGGCTGCTGCGCGAGCCGCGTCAGTGGCGCCGCTGACGGCGATGCCGCAATCGGCTTTTTTCAGCGCCGGTGCGTCGTTGACACCGTCTCCAGTCATACCGACGATGTGATCGGCCTTTTGCAGTTCATCGACGATGAGGTATTTGTCTTCGGGAAAGACTTGTGCGAAACCATCGGCTTCTTCGATGAGTTTGATGATTTCGGACTCATGTTTCTTGACGGTACCCGGTTCCAGCGGCGTGTTCTCCAGTTGCTGACGCACCAGTTTGGTGATCGATGACACCTTCTCATCGATGTCATCCTGACTCGCATCGGGCAGCATCACTTGGGTGAATGCGCGGGAAAGGATTTGGGAGAGCATCAGATATTCCTTGATCGGCTCGCCCTTGAGCGCCCGGATATCTTCAATGTTGTCACCCATGCCGAGTATCGAGGCGATGTAACGGGCGACCGCCAGGTTGTCACCGGTAACCATCTTGACTTCGACGCCCTTGTTGCGGGCCTCTTCGATGGTGGCGCGTGAATCCTCCCGTGGCGGATCGAATAACGGCAGCAACCCCACGAAATGGTATTTGTCCTCGGCCGGTTTTCGCCAGGCGACGCCGAGTGTGCGGAAGCCCTTGCTGGCGAAGTCATCGACCGCCTTGTAGGCTTTTTTCTTGTCGAATTCCTTTTCGTCACAGAGTTCGATGATGACCTGTGGCGCGCCTTTGGTGAATACCAGTTCGACGTGGTGGTCGGCATACAGGCTTTCGGTACGTTTGTGCACCGGATCGAAAGGTGTAAATTTTTTCAGTACATGGCCTTTCAGCCGTGCTCGTAGTCCGCGCTGGTCGATGGCTTCGAAGATCGGTTTTTCGATCGGATCCTGATTCTCTTCCTTGCTGGCCAGTGCCGCAAACAGCAGCAGCTTGTCGGCATCATATCCCGCTGCAAGATAAGGATCGGAAAGCGACATTTTGTTTTGCGTGAGCGTGCCGGTCTTGTCGGAACAGAGCACCGTCATGCCAGCGGCTTCCTCGATGGCGGCAAGCCGGCTGACGATGGCTTCCCTGGCGGCCAGCGCCCGTGCGCCGATAGCCATGGTGACGGTCAGTACTGCGGGCATGGCGACCGGAATGGCTGAAATCGTCAGCACCAGTGCGAATATCAGCAGCTCGATGGTGGGTTGGTGGGTTTTGATACCGTGGTAAACGATGATCGCTATCATCACCAGCGTCAGGACGATCAGAAAGTTGCCAACCTTGATCACCATTTTCTGGAAATGGCTGCGTTCCTCACGCTCAGCTTCGGCGACCAGCCCAACGGTTTTACCGAAATAGGTCTGCTGGCCGGTGGCGGTGACCTGGCCGATCATTTCACCCTGTTTGATGATGGCATTGGCATAGAGCGTTTCACCGGCCTGGCGGTTGACCGGCAGCGACTCGCCGGTCAGTGCTGATTGATCCACCAGCAGAAATTCGCCACCGCCGAGCAGCGTCATGTCGGCGGGCACGATGTCACCAATCTTGACCTTGACGATGTCGCCGGGCACCACCTCCCGGGCATCGATCTGTCGCCACTGGCCGTCCCGCAGTACGGTGGCTTTTCGGGCCAGTTTCTTTTTCAGTACCGCAATGGCGTTGAGCGCTTTCGATTCCTGATAGAAATCGACCAGCGCGTTGACCAGCAGCAATACCATGATGATGGTGAAATCTTCCCAGCGCTTGACCGCGGCAGACAGAATGGCCGCCACTTCGATCATCCAGGGAATGGGCCCCCAGAATCGCCGGAACAGACGATGCAGCCAGCTTTCTTCCTGCGCTTCGATCGCATTGGGTCCGTACTGAGCCAGCCG
>CAZTJP010000339.1:0-2642 GCA_964613895.1 uncultured Thiotrichales bacterium
GCAACGGGAGCTCTGAGGGCAGCCGTTTTTTGGCCATATCGACAAAAAACAGCTTGGGGTCTCGAACGAGCTTGCGGGTTTTTCTGCGGATTTTATAGCGGGTTTCCTGACCTTCCTTGATCTTCATCGCTTCCAGTTCCGTTTGTTGGGATTATTTGTGCTGACGAACCGGAATAGCGTAATGGCAACGGATGATACGCCTTGGTAAGAACATCACAATTCTGCCGCCAGTCTGGCGCCAAAACGCGTATACCCGACCAATGTCAACAATTGTCGTATGACTGGTCCCTGTGCATCAATAGTGTTCTTACCGTCTCGAGATCTTGTGGCGTATCCACTCCTGGCGCGGGCACGTCTTGTATCACCGACACATGAATGCGTATGCCGTGCCACAATGCTCGCAACTGCTCGAGGGACTCGGCCCGCTCGATGCTGCATGGATCATATGCCGTCAATGCCTTGAGTGCGCGCACACGGTACGCATACAAACCGAGATGACGACGTGGCTCGATATGATCGGGAAATGAGGCCTGATCGGGTATCTCATAGTCTCCCCGAACCCAGGGAATCGGGGCCCGACTGAAATACAACGCCCATCCGGCCTTATCGGTAACGACCTTGACGACCTCCGGTTTGAAGATCTCGTTACGCTCAGTGATCGGCGTTGCAAGGGTCGCAATCCCTGCCTCGGAATGCTGGTGGAGCGCTCGCGCCAGTTGATTCACCAATGCAGGTTCCATCAAGGGTTCATCACCCTGCAGGTTGACGACGATCGCCTCATCGGGCCATTCACGATGTCGGACGACTTCAGCAACCCGATCCACCCCACTGGGATGATCTTCGGCTGTCATGATGGCACGTCCTCCAAAACCTTCGACGCATCGAAGAATTCTTTCATCATCCGTCGCCACACAAACGTCCGCGGCGCCGGATTCCACCGCCCGCTCATAAACGTGCTGAATCATCGGCTTGCCAACGATATCCAGCAGCGGCTTGCCGGGAAGCCTCGTAGAGTTGAAACGCGCCGGTATGACGATATGGAATTTCATGGGATCCGATATGAGCAAAAAAATGGGCAAATAGTCATGATTGATCGAGGATATCACGACAGGGATGCGAACTTCGTTATGGCAAATCTGATCCATGCCGCGCAGAATCCGCCTGATTATCGTTATCCGGATCCTTCATCATGCCTCGAGACTATGATTCCACCCTGACGTACCTGACACAAGCGCCTCGCCGCTGGCTGGTCACCGGAGTTGCCGGGTTCATCGGTTCGAACCTGCTGGAGACCCTGTTGAAGCTGGATCAGCGGGTGGTCGGGCTGGACAATTTCGCTACCGGGCATCAGCATAACCTCGATGCGGTTCAGGCCGCTGTGGCGCCGGATCAATGGGCGCGGTTCACCATGATCGAAGGCGATATCCGCGATCCCGAGACCTGCCGGCAAGCCTGCGAAGGTGTGGATCATGTGCTGCATCAGGCGGCGCTGGGTTCGGTGCCGCGCTCGATCGAGGATCCGTTGACCACCAACGGGACGAACATCAGCGGCTTTCTCAATATGTTGGACGCGGCGCGGCGCGCCGGTGTCGGTTCATTCGTCTATGCCGCCTCCAGCTCCACCTATGGCGACCATCCTGATCTGCCGAAGGTCGAGGAGCGCATTGGCAACCCGCTCTCACCCTATGCCGTCACCAAGCTGGTCAACGAGCTGTACGCTTCCGTCTACGCACGCACTTACGGCTACAAGGCGATCGGCCTGCGCTATTTCAATATTTTCGGCAAACGCCAGGATCCGCAAGGCGCTTACGCGGCGGTCATCCCGAAGTGGGTGTCGGCGCTGATCGCCGGGGATGATGTCTTCATCAACGGTGATGGCGAGACCAGCCGGGATTTCTGTTACATCGACAATGCCGTGCAAGCCAACATTCTCGCCGCGCTGGCGGAGGATGAGGCCCGCGATCAGGTCTACAACGTCGCGGTCGGTGATCGTACCTCACTCAACGAGTTGTTCTATCGGATCCGCGATCTGTTGCAACCTTTCTATCCGCATGTGGCGCAAGTGGCGCCTGTCTATCGGGATTTCAGGCCTGGCGATGTCCGGCATTCACTCGCCGATATCGGCAAGTCGCAGCGTCTGCTGGGTTACGCCCCGAGCCACCGCATCGGCGAGGGCCTGGAAAGTGCGATCCAGTGGTATGCCGAGGCGCTCGCGCCTGCTGCCGGTCGCTGAGCTTCCCGCAGCACGACCTTTCATTCCAGCTTCTGTTTCACAGGTCGGCTCGACGACTGAAAAACGGTTCGCCACAAAAGAGTTGCGAACAATTTCACACCCGCAGCACCGCATCCGTGTTGAAATTGCCGGATGCCGTTGGATGGATCCGACGGCTGCCCCGTTGCTACAAGGCGACGTTCACCAGGGAACAGGTACTTTTCATGCGTGTTGCGACATTTTCCAAACGACTGGCCCAACTGCCCCACCTGCGGGAATTCCTTGGCGCCGATGAAATCATCCATGCACCCACGGCAAGCCAGGCCCCATCCATCGATTTGATCGTTGGCTGGGGGTGTCAGCCGAACACCCGCCGCGCCATCGGCTTTGCTCGCCGTCATTCGCTGCGCTACAGCGCGCTGGAAGACGG
>CAZTJP010000340.1:0-2641 GCA_964613895.1 uncultured Thiotrichales bacterium
CTTGCCAAAAGCCGACCAACCTTGCTTGTTGCCCGGCAGATAGAGCAAGGCTTCCAGCCCATACGCCTTGTAGTCGATCTTGCCTTCTCCGCTGGGGTTGCTCAGTTTGGACGCGCCCATGCCGGTGTAGAAACCTTCGATGGAAAAATGATCGGTCAGATCGTAGCCGAGGAAGGCCTTGAAACCGAGATCGGTGTTATCGGTCACACGGTAGCTGGTGCCGTTTTCATCCGGATCGACCCGTGACTGGCCAGCACCGAGACCAAAATAGACCGCACCCTGCTCTGCATGTGCCGGTGACATGACCAGTGCTGCGCCACCCACGGCAGCGGTGACAGCCGCTGCCATGCGCCGGCGCCGCAACCAACCGGCAGCGCCGAGCAAGCCCAGCAGTGGAAAGCCGGCTGCGCCCGCACCACCCTTGAGGTCGGTGAGCACGCGCTCGCCGGAGCTGGGCAATACGCTGGTTTCGCGAGTACGCGGGTCGGTTTCGCCAGGATCGACCTGGCCGTTATGGTTGATATCCTCGACGCCATCGAGCTTGCCGTCACCATCGGTATCAGGGTTATTGGGATCGGTAGGCGTCGGTTTGCCTTCGACTTCTACCTTGTCGTTGAGGCCATCGCCGTCGGTATCCTTGCTCAATGGATTGGTGCCAAAACCATCCGCGCCGGCTTCCTCACCATCAGTCAGGCCATCGTCGTCGGAATCCGGATCGAGCGGATTGGTGCCGATGCCATTCTTGCCCACTTCCTGGCCATCGAGCAGACCATCATCATCCGTGTCTGCATCGTTGGGATCGGTACCCAGATTGCGTTCGAAATCATCCGACAGTCCGTCGTTGTCCGAATCCGCCAGGCTGGCAGAACCAGCGCCTTTCAGTGGCGCAGTGGCCATAGCCTGATCGGATTTGACTTGCAATTCACCAGAGAACAGCCCGACGGAGGTAGGTTCGAAAGCGATATCGACCGTACAGGAAGCCCCGGCATCGAGTGTGTCTGTGCAAGTGGTATCAGTGATGCTGAACGCATCATTGGTGATAGCAGTCACTAGTCCGGTCAGCGGCTTGCCGCCAGTATTCTTGATGACGACTTTTTCTGTCGCCGAACCGGCGCCAACCTGTTTTTCACCAAAATCCAGACCTTGTGCGCCGATGCCGGAGAATGACAATTGCCCAGGTGGCATTGCAGCCGCTTCGCCGGTGAGATTCACGGTCACATCACCACCACTGGAAGGTACGGTGATGGTACCGCTTTGCGGGCCTTCCACGCCATCGGCTGGCGCAAACCGAACTTCGAGCACACAGCTCTCTCCCCCTGCCAGGGTGGCATTGTCACAGCTGTTGGAGATCACTTCGAAGCCGGTCAGATCCGCCACGACCTCACCCACAGTGGCATCCAGCTCACCGACATTCTTGACCGTGACGGTTTGTGGATCGGAAGTTTGTCCAGCTTCCAACGTGCCGAAGTCCAATGTCGCAGGTGTCACTTCGAGTGCGGCTGGTGTACCGATCGGGGTGCACTGGTGCAGACTCAGGGCAGTGACGCCCAAATCATCGCCACCGGTTTCATTACGATTCACATCCACCAGCGCCAGTTCGGCCTGTGCAGCGGTCGCGGTGAAAGTCGCCTCGAAACGTTTCCATGGCGCATCCGGGGCATCTTCTTCCGCCTGCAGCGGCCCGAAGATTTGTGTACCGTCCACTTCACCGGTGAGTTGAGGAACAGCCGGCAGGCCTGAGCCGGCCTTGATGGCATTGGAATAGTAGCCGCTGAAAACATAGGTATCGCCTGCATTGAGCCCGCTTACAGTCTGCATCCAGATCCGCATTGCATCGGCACTACCGTTACCGTTTGAATACAGCCAGGTGGAGACTGCTTCGACGCCATTGTCGGGGTCGCCCGCAAACGGCTGCTGATCGATGATGCCATAGGCCTGAATCGGCCCGTCGATGAGTGCCACGCCGTTGTCGCCCGGCACCTGATTCGCTGCCTTGACAGGAATGCTGGCGCTCCAGCCGGCGGTACTGGTAAAGGTTCCGTTGGTGATCAGTTCGGGGCCACTGGGCTGTTCACCGCTGGGACAACCCTGCTCGGCCTGCGCGGTGGCAGCCATGAACAGTGCGGAAATCGCACTGGCGACCATGACCCGGCGGATACCCAACCCCCTGTTTACATTGTATTTCAAGCCGGCTCTGCGGCGAATGTATTGACTCATTAGATCCACTCCTAACGTTAATCCTGTAATTGCTGAACACAGTCTGCGCATCAGGTAACCCACAAAATTAGTTCTTATATTCTAGCAGGTTGCAAGATATATACAATGCAGTTTACAAGGTTTAACCCCTAACCTATTGATATTTTTATCAAGAAAACACGATTTGAGCATACTCGATTTGTCACACCCCGTGAAGAGCAGGGTTGGAAGCCGCATCAATACGCAATAACGCAAGCCTGACCCTGAAGCTACACCAAGCAGCGTGTTCCGGCATGGATGCCGGAATCCAGCGCCACGGATGGCAACCACGACGGTGGTTCACATCCCTATGGCTGAATCCCCGCATCCTGTGAGGATGACGACAGAACCGGGACGCTCCACAAGGCCTGCTGCTGGTGCGCAGGGCTTGAGGCCAGAATGCAGT
>CAZTJP010000341.1:0-2623 GCA_964613895.1 uncultured Thiotrichales bacterium
ATATTGATGTCTATTGATGAGTACGAGTCATGACTGAACCGACTTCACCCGGGTTGATCGGGATTCATCACGCCACATTTCTGATCAGCGATTTGGAGCGGTCGCTGGCGTTCTATCAGGGCCTGCTGGGGCTGGCGCTGGATGATCGGCGGCCAGCGTCGATGGGTTTTCCCGGCGCCTGGTTGCAGCTGCCTTCCGGGCAGCAGTTGCATTTGATGCAGTTGCCCAATCCTGACCCGATCGAGGGGCGGCCTGAACACGGCGGCAGGGATCGCCATTGTGCTTTTACCGTGGCCGATCTGCCGGGGCTGTTGCGACGGCTCGAGGATGCCGGTGTTCCGTTCACCGAGAGTCGCTCGGGTCGCGCCGCCGCCTTTTGTCGCGATCCGGACGGCAATGCGCTGGAATTCATCGGCGCGACAACGCTATAGTGCGCGCATGCCCGATACTTCAGTACAGTGCTATGTCTATCGCAGCGCCCGCCGGGCGGATACGTACCTGTTCGTGGCCGACAAGGCGCAGATCGATGAATTGCCCGCGGAGTTGCTGAAACTGTTCGGCCGGCCCGAGTTTTCCTTCGAGTTCACCCTGACGCCGCAGCGGGAACTGGTCAACGCCCGCGCTGAAGATGTGTTGCGCGCCTTGCATGAGCAGGGCTTCTACTTGCAACTGCCGCCGGAGAATACGGCTAGCCTTGTTTCATGATGGTGGCGCGCCACCAGTCCCAGATACCGAATGAGAAGTGCGGAAAGATGTCGATGCCCAGCGCCGATTTGACCAGATACAGGGCGAGGATGCCCAGGCCCGTCGAGAAGGCCAGGAAGCCGATATAGAAAGCCAGTTCCGAAAGGCTGAAGAAGCGTTCCTGCCGGCGTGTCAGGTCACGGCGTTCGCGGCCGCCGATGATGACGAAATAGTAGCGGAATCGCCAGAAACCGAAGCTGCGGCGAATGTCCAGCGGGTGGCGCGCCCATTGTTCGCCAAATGCATCCTCCAGCGCCTGGATCTGCTCCGGGCTGAATGACTGCCGAATGTCGCTTGGAATATGCGAGAAGAATTTCTTTTCAAAGATTTCGCGGGTCAGCGTTGCTTGCATGCCGGGCCTGTGACTGGGTTGTTATTTGCCTGGGGTGATCGGCAGCGAATCGCGTCAGCAAAGGCGCTGGCCGACGATTGGCGCTGTCGGTAAGATGGACGCCGGCCAGTATTCAGGATGCCGATGATGAATGACTTCCGCATAGAGAAAGACAGCATGGGTGAGGTCCGGGTGCCCGCCGATGCCTTGTACGGCGCGCAGACACAGCGGGCGATCGACAATTTCCCTGTCAGTGGCGAGCCGATGCCGCCGGCCTTCATCCATGCGCTGGGGCGGGTCAAATCAGCCTGTGCGTCGGCGAATGCGGAACTCGGTGCCCTGCCCGAGCCGCTGGCGCAGGCCATCGTCGAAGCGGCGGCCAGCATCAGCGCCGGTGAACTCGACGATCAATTCCCGGTCGATGTATTCCAGACCGGCTCCGGCACCAGCTCCAATATGAACGCCAATGAGGTGATCGCCGCGCTGGCGTCACGCAGCTTGGGGCAGGCGGTGCATCCCAACGATCACGTCAACAAGGGGCAGAGTTCCAATGACGTGGTGCCAACCGCCATCCAGGTGGCCGCGGTGCTGCAATGCCGTGAAGCGCTGCTGCCGGCGCTGACGCATCTTGGAGAAGTGATCGACCAGCGCGCGCAGGCGCTGAAGGATGTGATCAAGACCGGGCGAACCCATCTGATGGACGCCATGCCGATCAGCCTGGGGCAGGAACTGTCGGCCTGGAAGGCCCAGATCGATGCTGCCATGCAGGCGCTGGAGGCGGCGGTGGTGCGTTTACAGGCCTTGCCGATCGGCGGCACGGCGGTGGGCACCGGCATCAATGCGCTGCCGGGTTTCGATGCGGCGGTCTGCCGCCATCTGGAACGGCTCACCGGCATCGCATTCCGGCCGCTGGAGAACAAATTCGTCGGGCTGGCCAGCCAGGATGCGTCGCTCCAGCTCAGCGGCCAGCTCAAGGGTGCGGCGGTGAGCCTGATGAAGATCGCCAACGATCTGCGCTGGATGAACTCCGGGCCGTTGGCGGGACTGGCGGAAGTCACGTTGGTGGCGCGCCAGCCCGGCTCCAGCATCATGCCCGGCAAGGTCAATCCGGTCATTCCGGAGGCGGTCTGCATGGTCGCGGCCCAGGTCATCGGCAACGATACAGCCATCACCGTGGCGGCTCAATCGGGCAATTTTCAGCTCAACGTCATGTTTCCGCTGGTGGCGCGCAACCTGTTGCAGGGCATTGCGCTGATGGCCAATGCCGCCCGGCTACTGGCCGACAAGGCAGTGGCCGATTTCAGCGTCAACCACGCGCAATTGGAAAGTGCGCTGTCGAAGAATCCGATTCTGGTGACAGCGCTCAATAACGAAATTGGCTATGAACTGGGTGCCCGCATCGCCAAGCGTGCCTATGCTGAAAACCGGCCCGTCATCGATGTCGCCGAGGAAATGACCGATCTCGACCGGGAGACACTGACGCGACTGCTCGACCCACGCAAGCTCGCCTATCCGCATGACCACGGCTAATTTCGCTACGCGACCCTG
>CAZTJP010000342.1:0-2619 GCA_964613895.1 uncultured Thiotrichales bacterium
AGGGCCACGGAGGGCAACCCACGGCGGTGCACCACATCCCTGTGACTGGATCCCCGTGTCCCGCGGGGATGACGGATGATCCTTTACCGCTCCCAGACGATCTTCTGGCTTTCCAGCGGTATTTCGATGTCGGCCTTCCAGGGGATGATGCGAACGGTGTAATCGTCGATATCACGGTGTGCTTCTATCGACAGGTGATAGTGGTAGCCATTCACGGCGCCGGCCAGGACTTCGGTCAGTTGCATGGGGTGGCGGGCGGCGGGTTCGCTGTCGGTGGCGTCGGCATAGAGCTGCACCTGAACGTCGCTCGGGTCGAGGTCGTCGAGATAGGCCTGGACATCGAAGATGTGCTGACCGTTTTCGCTACGCCGTTCGACCTGTCCGATATGAACGGCATTCCAATGGGTGTCGATGCGCGCCAGCCAGTCGTGGATCCATTGGGCGCGGTGCGCGCCGTGCTTGCGCCGCCGACGGAAATTCTCCGCCAGTCTGACGTAATACTGTTGGTAGTAGTCACGAACCATGCGATTGCTGGAAAACCGTGGCGTCAGCGTCGCCATGCTGCGGCGAATCCGCGCCACCCACTGCTCCGGCACGCCGCTTTCGTTGCGGCTGTAGAATGCTGGCGCAATGCTGTGTTCCAGCAGATCATAGAGTTGTGCCGCTTCCGCGGCGTCATAACGTGTATCGTGATCATGCTCACGTCCATCGCCCAGCGCCCAGCCCAGATCGGGCTGCCAGGCTTCGGCCCACCAGCCATCCAGCTCTGACAGGTTCAGACCGCCATTGACCAGCACTTTCATACCGCTGGTGCCGCTGGCTTCCCAGGGCCGTCTGGGCGTGTTTATCCATACATCCACACCCATGACCAGTTGTTTGGCGACCATCAGATCGTAATCGACCGCGAACAGAACTTGCCGTTGCAACTGAAATTCGTCGATGAACCGTATCCACTGGCGGATCATTGCCTTGCCGACCTCATCCTGTGGATGCGCCTTGCCCGCGATCACCAGTTGAATGGGCCGGGCCGGATCGGTCAACAGCCGCACCAGCCGTTGTCGGTCGTGCAGCAGCATATTGGGCCGTTTGTAGCTGGCGAAGCGACGAGCGAAACCGATGGTGAGCACATTGGGATCGAGCAGCGACTCGGCAGGAATCCCGGTCGTGCCGCCAGGCATGTAGCCCAGCGAACTCTGGCAAGCCATGCGGGTACGCAACCAGCGCACCAATTGCTGGCGATTGCGGGTGCGCAGATCCCACAGGTCCCGGTCGCTGATCTGGTCGATCAGATCTTCCAGGTCGTCCCGTTGTTCGCGCCAGCGGTCCTTGCCGCAGAAGCGGGTCCAGAGTCGGTCCGAGCTTTCCGAGTCCCAGGTGGATACATGCACACCATTGGTGACATGACCCACCGGCACTTCCGCCTGTGGCCAACGCGGAAACAAGGGCTGGAAGATACGCCGGCTGACTTCGCCGTGCAGCCGGCTGACGCCATTGACTGCGCCGCTGCCACGAACGGCCAGCAGCGCCATCTGGAACGGTTCCGACGCAGCGTCCGGATGATAACGGCCCATGGCCATCAGCGCTTCGAAGGCAATGCCCAGGTCGGCGGCGTATCCGTCCATGTAGCGACGAAAGAGTTTTTCGTCGAAGCGGTCGAAACCTGCTTCCACCGGGGTATGCGAGGTGAACAGATTGCCCGCGCGGGTGGCGGTCAGCGCCACTGGAAATGCAACCTCGTGGCTGCGCATGAACTGGCGGGCGCGCTCCAGCACGACAAAAGCCGCGTGGCCTTCGTTCAGGTGGCAGACATCGGGTTCGATGCCCAGTGCGCGCAACGCCCGGTAGCCGCCGATGCCGAGTACGATTTCCTGTTGCAGGCGCATTTCTGCGCTGCCGCCATAGAGTTCACTGGTGATACCGCGATCCGCCGGCGTGTTGAGCGGCGTATTGCTGTCGAGCAGGTATAGATGAACCCGGCCGATGCGGGCCTTCCAGACTCGCAGTTGCAGACGCCGCCCGGGCAACTCCACCGCGACGGTGATCCACTCGCCACTGTCATCGCGGGCCGGCTGCACGGGCAACTGGGTGGGGTCATTGTAGGGATAGAACGCCAGTTGCTGTCCATCGACATCCAGCCCCTGGCGAAAATAGCCTTGCTGGTAGAGCAAGCCGATGCCGGTGACCGCCAGCCCCGATTCGCTGCAACTTTTCAGAAAATCACCGGCCAGCACGCCGAGCCCGCCGGAATACAGCGGCAACGCCTCGGTGATGCCATATTCCATGCTGAAATAGGCGATTCGGTAGCGGCCCGCGCGCGTAGCTTTGGAATCCAGCCAGCCACGGGCCTGGTGCGCGGCCAGTTGTTCCTTGCGCAGGGTTTTCATCAAACGGGTGAATTTCCGGTCGCCCGCGAGCTTCCACAGATGGGCGTGGCTGACGGTTTGCAGTATCAGCCAGGGGTTCTGGGTCTGACGCCACAGATCTTCGTCGATGGCGCGCCACAAACCGTCGGCCACATGGCTCCAGGACCAACGCAGATCCAACGCCAGTTCCTGCAAGTCACGCAAGGTTTCCGGCAGATCCGGGCGTACCATTTCATAAGTGCCTTCCGTCATGGTT
>CAZTJP010000343.1:0-2617 GCA_964613895.1 uncultured Thiotrichales bacterium
TGGGTTGTCAGGCTGCCGAGGCAGGATGTCCGAATGACTTTTTCATCCGCTCCTGCAGCACCAGCCAGATGAATCGGGGCGTGGAAATGAAATTGCGGCGCCACATCCGGCGAGGTTCACGCAGCAGGCGATACAGCCACTCCAGGCCGTGATCGTGCATCCAGCTGGGCGCCCGTGGATGAGTTTCGGCATAGAAGTCGAACACCGCGCCGATGGAGCCAATCACCCGGGCATTGATCCTGCCACGGTTTTCCTCAGCCCATTTCTCCTGTTTGGGGGCCGTCATGCCAACCCAGAGTACATCGGGCGCGAATTCGTTGATGGCATCGACAACTGCCTGTTTCTGCGCCTTGCTCCATTCACCGAATGGCGGGGAGTAGACGCCGACTTCGATATTGGGGAATTCTTTTGCCGCGCGTTTGCGGATACGTTCCAGAACCTGCGGCGTCGACCCCATGAAGAACACCCGTTTGCCATCCATGTCATTCAATACGTTCATGATGGCATGAAAATAATCTGCACCGGTGATGCGCGGGCGTATATCGAGGCCGACCAGGCGCCCGATAGCTACGATGCCAACACCGTCTGCCACCACCTGATCGGCGTGATCGAGGGCATCGCGGAAGACTTCATCGCGGCAGGCTTCGACCAGTGAATGGGGGTTGGCGCAAGCAAAAGTGATCTGCTTGCCATCAGGGCGCATGGCTGCCAGTGCTTCGGCGGTCAACGTCTCCAATGAGGCGGAACCTATCTTGATGCCCAGCATGCTGTGTTTGTCTCGATTCATTCGATTTCTGTTATCTGTTTTATTGGCGCTCATCCGGGCCGGGCTCGTCGGTCCAGCCGTGCCGGTGCGCTTGATTATATGTCCTTAGCCCATGAATCATCCCGCGATTCCCGAAAAGGCCCTCCCTTTGTCGCGGTTCTCCGCAATCACCGTTCGATAGACATCGGTGATTGCAGCGAGATTCTGTTCAGCCGTGTAGTGATTGTCGAACGTCTCACGCACGGTCTGTCTCATCGCCTTCAGTCCTGTCGAATCCGACAGGATCTGCCTGATTTTATCCGATAAATGGTGCACATTACCGGCTTGAAACTTGAACCCTGTCACATTTTCCTCGACCACCTCATCCAAGCTGCCGATGCTTGCCGCCAGAACCGGTGTGCCACAGGCATAGGCTTCCAACACCACCATCGGGAATCCTTCGTACCACTCGGAAGGGATCACCTGCAAGGATGCCCCACGAACCGTGGCAATCACCGTGTCGGCGTCGCAGTAGCCGAGAAATTCGGCGTTCACCTGGTGGCTGGAGACATAATTTTCCAATTCAGCTCTCAATGGCCCGTCTCCCATCAGCAACAGACGGGGTGGATGTTCGATCCGGCGCCAGGCCTCGAGCAATGTTCGCACGCCTTTCTCTACGCTCAGACGCCCGGTATAGACGACATACCCCCCCTCTCCGGCACCCGGCTGCGGCGGTGAAGGCAGGAAGTTGGGCTTGACGGTGATTCTGTCTCCGGGCAGACCGCCGGCCACCATGCGGCCAGCAGCGAACTCGGTCAGCGCCAGATAGCGGTTGACCTTGTTGCGAAAGGAGCCATTGATGCGGTTTCTCAGGATCGTCCAGGTTTGCGCCGCGCTGGCCGACAGCGAATCCCGATAACAACGGTACCGCAATGCATTGATCAAAGATCCTTCCACGCAACGTTCACAAGGTTCGCTGTCTCGCTGCAGCAGGGCGCCGGGACAGATGTATCGAAAATTGTGCAGGGTTTGAACCACCGGCACGCCCTGATCGCGGCAGGCCGACCAGGCTGCGGGTGTGATCTGGGGGAAGGTGTTGTGGAAATGTGCCACATCCGGCTTCTCACGCCGGATCAGGTCGGTCAGTTCACGATAGGTTTGTCGTGACCAGGCGCCATCGAGCGCCAGCCGCAACTTTTTCGCCAGGGTGGAATCATCGAGATCGTCATTGTACTTCTCGAACCGGACCAGCTCGAAATGCTTTTCCAGCAAGGCCCGTTCGTTGCGATAAACGGCATCTTCACCACTCGGCGCGCTGGAACGATAGAAGTTGTGCGCCAGAAGAATCTTCATGGCGCATCAGCGGCGGAAGCTGTCGTAGTTGTCGAGAAACCATTGATAGGCGTTGCGGATACCCTGCTCCAGATCGATCTTCGGCGACCAGCCAGTCGCCTCGAGCCGGCTGACGTCCAGCAACTTGCGGGGCGTGCCATCGGGTTTGTCGGTATCGAAGACAATTTCGCCCGAATAACCGACGATTTGCCGTACCAGTTCGGCCAGCTCGCGGATGGTGATATCTTCACCGGTTCCGATATTGATGGTTTCGGCTTCGCTGTAATGATCCATCAAATGCAGTACCGCCGCTGCCAGATCATCGACGTGCAGAAATTCGCGCCGGGGATTGCCCGTGCCCCAGACAGTGACGCTGGCGTCCCCATTGACCTTGGCTTCGTGAAACTTGCGGATCAGGGCCGGCATCACATGCGAGTTCTCAAGGTGAAAGTTGTCACCCGGGCCGTAGAGGTTGGTCGGCATCGCGGAAATGAAATCGCAACCATGCTGGCGGCGATAGGCCTCACAAAGCTTGATGCC
>CAZTJP010000344.1:0-2617 GCA_964613895.1 uncultured Thiotrichales bacterium
TTCGATCAGGGTAAAACCTTGTTGGGCTTGTCTCATTTTTATTGACTCCTAAAACATGTCTCGAATGGTTTCGGGTTAATACGTGGACGGGCTTCCAGCCATCCTGATCGCTAGTCAACCAAGTTCTGTGCCAAAATTTGAAGCCCCGACTCAATGACGTTGATTATACAACACCTTTGCACGTCATTGGGGCCAGTGGGTGGGTTCCAACGAGTGGAAAATTCCCCTGGCAGCGACAAAATCTGTCCAAAAGTGACAAAGGTGACAGATTACGCCAGTATCCCGATGCATCGAAGCGAGTACGCCGGTCGTCTGGTATCGGGTTTGTCAGCGACGCAGTTTTTTCAGGTGTTCGGCGACTTCACTGGGCTTGTTTCCCTTCTTCAGCGGGATGTCCAGGGTGTCCGACTGTTTTGGATAGTCCTGGAAGAAGGCTTTTTTGTCGGCAGCCCGGATCTTTTTGCGGAATGCCATTTGCCGTGTGATTCGGGCCCGGATCCTCAATATGCCATCCCGAAGCAGGAAGACCGGGTCGACCACGCGCGTGATTTCCATGCCCTGGCGATCGATGGTGGTCACCATGCGGCCGCAGGCTTCCTCACGGAAGCCGATAGCATTTTCCTCGCCATAGGGAAAACAGCGTTCCTGGATGATGGCGACCGTGTCGGGACCGAGTTTGACGGCCTCGGCGTCCATCACAGCTTGCAGGTAGGTCTGCTCGACCAGCAAGTCCTGTGAGTCGTCGGAGGGCTGGCTCGCCGTCATGGCTGGCGCGGGCGCAGTTTTTTGCGAGGGAGCGGGTTGCGTGCCACACAGCCGCACGACCTGATCGTGGCTGAAACCGCGCGAGAGGTAATAGTCGATATCGTCCCGCGAGCATCCTGCCCAGACATTGCCGGCGGCGAGGGCGGCGAGCATCAGAAGTGTGGCCGGGCGCCACGGATTGGGAGAGATCATGGCTGTTGCTCCGTTTCCGACCAGTCGCGCCATTGTCCCTGCCTCAGGATCTCGATGGGTTGATAGTCGGATTTGTAGTTCATTTTGTCACAGTCTTCGATCAGGTAACCCAGGTACAGCAGAGGGCGTTTCTGTCGCCGGGTTTGCTCGATTTGCTGCAGGATGGCGAACACGCCGAGACTGCGTTGGGGTTCCGTGGGGTCGAAAAAGGTGTAGACCGCGGACAGGCCCTGTTCGAGTACGTCGGTCACCGCAACGCCAAGCAGCTTTCGATGGCGGCGGAATTCGATGAATACGGTGTGGCACCAGCCGGCCAACAGGAAGTCCCGAAACTTTTCGGGGGAGGTGTCGGTCATGCCACCTCCAGGGTGACGCATCATCAGATAGCGCTGGTAGAGATCGAAGTATTCGTCGGTGTAACGTGCTTTGACGACCTGGACGGTGAGGTCGGCATTTTTCTTCAGACAGCGCCGGTGTCGCCGTCTGGGCCGGAACAGGTTGACGTCCAGCCGGGTTGGCAGGCAGTTGCTGCAGGTCGGACAGTGGGGGGCATAGACGTGGCTGCCACTGCGCCGGAAACCGTGGTCGATCATGTATGAGTACAACGCCGGCGTCAGCCGTATGCCGGGGTCCAGTACCGCATTGACGGCGGTTTGCCCGGGCAGGTAGCTGCAGGGATGCGGCGGGGTGGAGTAGACGCGAAGATGTTGCAGGGACATCGGGCTTACCAGGCAGCGCTCATCATGTGTTTGGCTCCATTTATCGGTGTAATCCCCCGCGTTTTGCGAGATTGCTCACAGCCGCCTGTGATGTGGCGCGCATCGTCAGGGAACAGAACGGACTACGCTGAAGTTGTTCGTCTGAAATATACAACAATAAGAGGCGGTCGGGCAGTCATGTGGAAAAAAATAAGAATAACGGTGTTGCTGGGCATTCTGGTCGTCGTCAGTGGTCAGACGGTTTCACAGCAGTTGCGGGTCAACCGCTGGGCCAGGCCGTTGAATGTGGTGATCTATCCGGTGGCGGGCGACAGCAGCATTGTCACTTCCCGCTATATCGACCGGCTTCAGCGAAATGATTTCACGGCGATCGAGCAGTTCATACGCCGTGAGGCCGGGCGATACGGGATCCATAGCGATATCATCCGTCTGTCGTTGGCACCCCGGCTCTACGCGAAGCCGCCGGCCGTTCCGGATCAGGGTGGGGTGGTGCGCTCGATCGCCTTCAGCCTGTATTTCCGTTTCTGGGCCATGTTGCATGATCGTACCCATGCGCCGGGCGATATTCGCCTTTTCGTCGTTTTTCATGATCCCGATCGCAGCCAGGAACTGCCCCGTTCAATCGCGCTGCGCAAGGGCATGCTGGGATTGGTGCATGTGTTTGCCGACGCTTCGATGCAACCGACCAATAACTTCGTCACCGCCCATGAGATGCTGCATACCCTGGGGGCGACCGACAAGTATGATCTGGCCACCAATCTGCCGGCGTATCCGGAAGGTTATGCCAGGCCGTTCCAGCGAGATCCCGCTCGGCAGATCAAGGCGGAGATCATGGGGGGCCGGATTCCGGTGGATTGGTGGAATGCAGTGATGCCGGATTCACTGAATGACGCGGTTATCGGTGCTTACACGGCGCTGGAGATTCATTGGTTGTAGGTCGA
>CAZTJP010000345.1:0-2616 GCA_964613895.1 uncultured Thiotrichales bacterium
CCGAGGGCCGCGCAGGCGTAGTCGACACTACGTCGAGCAGCCCGACCGAGTGAACACCTGTCAGCGCGCCGCATTGGGCGGCAGCAGCCGTGATCCTGTGAGAAATTCGGGCTAGTGTTCACTCGGTGAGAAATCCGGGATAGGTATTACTCTGGATTTGGTCAACCTGGATGTTCGGATCTACGCACCAATAACGCTGATGAAAACCCGGGTGACTCCATGGGTAGCCCTATATTCTGATGCAAACCGGGCGATTGGGAACCCTCATACCAGTATTGACAGTGAATCGGTGCGACATTTTGGATCACTGCGGCTGCCACCCTCGATTCATCTGAAAACGACGAATCAATCCACAATTAAAAATCAAATAGTTATGACACATGACCCCGTAAATCTGCCCGTGCGCAGGATGCTCAAGCATTACCGCTGAGCCGGCATAGAGAGCAAGCCAAACAATACTGAATTGACCCTTGCAAAACTGCATTGAAAGGCCTATTCTCCCAGCCCCCAACATTAGAACATTAACGCATACTGAAATTATCAACAATGGACCCTGCTGAACTAAGACGACCCAGCCTGGGCTGGAAACGCTTTTTCCCTTTCATGATCTGGCTGCCGAAGATGAACGGCGAAACGTTGCGCGCCGATTTCATTGCCGGCCTGACGGTGGCGCTGGTAGCCATCCCCCAATCGCTTGCCTATGCGCAACTGGCGGGTGTACCCGCCTATTACGGGCTGTATGCCGCATTGATTCCAACGATCATCGGCGCCTTGTGGGGCTCTTCCCCGGCACTTTCCACCGGACCAGTGGCCATGACTTCATTGCTGACGGCGGCCAGCGTCATGACGGTGGCGACCATGGGTACGGAACAGTTCTATGCCTATGTCATATTGATGGCGCTGTTATCCGGCATATTCCAGATCGGCCTGGGGTTGGCGCGCATGGGTGTATTGCTCAATTTTCTTTCCTATCCGGTGCTGCGTGGCTTCATCAACGCGGCGGCCATCATCATCGGACTGTCGCAACTGCCATCGATGCTCGGTATTCCACTCAAGAACAGCACCCATTTCCTGAGCGATGTCTTCCACGTGATCGAACACTCTTCCCATGCACACATGCCCTCCCTGGCGTTCGGTGCCGGCTCGCTGCTGGCACTGCTGTTACTGAAGAAATTTGCACCACGCTTGCCTGGCGTTCTGATCGTCGTGGCCTCATCGACTGTGCTGAGCTATCTGATCGGGTTTGAAGCCAGCGGCGGCAAGGTGGTCGGCGCCATTCCGCAAGGATTGCCAAATTTCAGCATTCCACCCATGCACTGGCAGGCGGCGATGCAAATGCTGCCAGCCGCCTTCGTCATTGCGTTGATCAGTTTCATGGAGGCTATGTCCAGCTCCAAGATCATCGCCATCAAGACCCGCACCGAATGGGACGAGAATCAGGAACTGATCGCCCAGGGCATGGCCAAGATCTCGGCCGCTTTCAGTAATGCCATGCCAGTCAGCGGCTCATTTTCACGCTCGGCGCTGAATCTGGCCTCCGGCGCCAAAACCGGCATGGCCTCGGTTTTCAGCGCGCTGCTGGTACTGATCACACTGTTGTTCTTCACTCCCATGCTGTACCACCTGCCCAAACCGGTACTGGCGGCGGTGATCATGATGGCGGTCTTCAGCCTGATCAATGTTCAAACGATCAAGGATGCCTGGAACGCTGGCAAGGCGGACGGCATCGCTGGCATCGTCACTTTCGTTGCGACACTGGCGTTTGCACCCAACATCCAGAACGGCATCCTGACCGGTATCCTGCTGTCACTGGCGCTGTTCCTCATGCACACCATGAAACCGAGGATTGCACTGCTGGGCCTGGATGAAGACTCTGGCACGCTGCGCGAAGCGAAGCTCTACAACCTGCCGAAACTGCATCCGCAGGTCACCTCGCTGCGCTTCGATGGGGAACTGTATTTCGCCAATGTCAGTTACTTCGAGGAATCGGTGTTGTATCTGGTCAGCAATGACCCGGACCTGAAAGTCATTCTCATCGATGGCAGCGGCATCAACAGTCTCGATGCCTCAGGGGTCGAGATGCTGAGAAATCTCGTGCCACGGGTCGAGAAAGAAGGTATTGCACTGAGCTTCTTCAATCTCAAGCCGGCTGTCGTCTCGGTCATGAAACGAACCGGCCTGCTCGACATGATTGGCGACAAGTGCATCTTCTCGACGGAAAGATCCGCGCTCAGGGCAATCGATTCGTGCATGCGGGAAGAAGCAAAGAAAACGGAAGAAGCGCCGACTTCAGAGCCTGCCTGATCTCGGGGTGACATGAAGCCGAATACCCGGCAAGCCATGGCGGATCTGATCGCACGGATCCGCCATGTATTTCCATTCGATCAGTTCGGTGAGGACAGCTGCTCGGCGGAGAATTGCAGCGGCTGCTCGATGAAGTTACTCGAACACCTCGACACCCTTGTCGAAGACTGGGAGTGGCGACTGCAACAGGACGAGCAACCCACTTTCGGCGACCTGGAAAAGCTGGCGCGAGCCAGCCGCAAGATCCACGCTGTCCTGCTAAAGAATGGTGTGATCGAAGCGTCGTAGCCGACCCTATTTCGCAAACCACGC
>CAZTJP010000346.1:0-2615 GCA_964613895.1 uncultured Thiotrichales bacterium
AGCGGTAATTTGAACTGCTGGTAGTGATCGCCCGCAAGGCTGGCGTTGGTCGGCGCGGCTGTCTGATCGTTGTGGCCCGCGCCTTCCGTGCCGGTACGAAAAGCCACGGCGCCGTCATTGCCGCGCGGGACGATACGCAAGCTGGCGTAGAGATCCCACGCGCCATCAGCCGGTATCCATGGCGACAATGGAACCTGGATTGCCCAGTGCGCATTGTCACGGTGCGCCCAGGCGGCACTGCCATCCGTGGCGAGCGGATCAGCGACCCAGGCGCCGAGGCTGGTGCCGTCGAGAACGCCATCCCCGCTCGGATTGGGGTACTGGTCTTCGATGTTGTCTCCCACCTGCACACCGGAATAGACCTCGAAGGCGCCATCCTCCAGTAACCGACAGTTATCGCCACAGGCAGCGCTCGAATCACCATGGGCGGCATTGGCGCGCACGGCGATGATCCGGTCGACGTACAGGTTGTCGATGACAGTATCATTGGGCGGCGCGAACCAGATGGCTGTCCCCGCCTCATGCTGATACGGCCAGCCATCGATGCGCACGGTGTGATAGCGGCCATCGGCCACGGCCTTGAAAGGGATGGCTTTTTCGACCCGGTTACGCTGCTCGCGCTCGGAATAGACGCCGAGATTGAGGGCCACGGCTTCGTCGCTCGCGCCCACGCCCGGGTCGACACGGAAACGCGCATACAGGATCCAGTCACCGTCTTCGGGCAGCAACTGATCGAGCGGCAGTTGAATACCCCAGGCGTCGGTATCACCCGGCAGGCGTGCGGCGGAATGATCGGAAGCCTGCGGGTCGCCGACGATGGTCGCACCGGACAGCTCGAACGCAAGATCCTGAAAATCCACGCAGTCCTGACTGGCGACACCGGTGCAAGGCCTGGGCGTGCCGGGCAGACTGCGTTCGACCCGGGCACTGGCCAGTGCGGCGGGTACTTCGTCGTGCTCCATGCCTTCCAGCAGGGCGTCCATATTCACTTGATTGACGGCGGTGTCATAAAGCCGGTCGTATCGTGCCAGGCGCTGCTCGGTCGTCTGATCCGGCCAGGCGAGATTGCCGGCCGCGGCCTGGGCCTTGAGTTGCGCGCCATTGAGCAGCATCACCCAGTCCACGCCCATGCGTTCGATGGCGACGTGGCGGGCGAAACGCGGGTTGCCCTCAGCCGCGGCGGCAGCCTGCTGGAGCAGCTGATCCGCCCGGATCAGAAACTCCGCACTGAGATAGGGTTGCAGGACATGGGTTTTGGTGTGAATGGCGCTCGGGTGGGCCCGCCAGGCATCGTGCAGCGTATGAATGTACTGGTACATATAGGCGCCGGCCTGGGGACCGTAATAGCCATCACAAAACTGCTGAATCAACTCGTCCGCATCACGATCCGGATCCCACATCAGCTTGGCATAGACCCAGGCATGCAGCGCCGCAAAGCTGCCACCGCGCGTGGTGTAGGCATCCTGTATGAACACGCCTTCAACCTGCGGAATGCTGTCGAGGCGTTTGATCGTGTCGATCATGGGGAAAATGGTCGGCAATGGTTGCAGATAGCCGGCGTAGTTGGTTGCGTACAACCACATCCAGATATGGTTGCTGCGCTGACTCCAGCCATCGAGGTAGTCGATGATGGACTGGTGATCCCGTTCGGCCAGGAACAAGTCGGTATTGGAACCCTGATGCAACGGTTCCGCCCAGTTGGCCTCGATCGGTGCGAACATGACGCCGGCATTGTCCGGCAAGCTGACATTGGCGGGTGGACGCAGGCTCCACAGATAGGCTTGCCCCAGCAGGATGAAATTGGGATAGCGCTCTTGCAGGTCCGCGGCAGCCCGGCGGGTCAGCTCGAACAGTGGCGCACCGGGCGAATCGCCGGCGTTGGCGAAATCGAGATCAGCGGGATCATTGCTGCGGCTGCCGCCATCGATATGCTCGACCAGCCCGTAGGTGAGCAGATCCGACTGGGGCCGCAAGGTGTCCTTGTGCATGACCGCATTCACATTGCCCACCACTTGCTGGCGGGCGCTGTCGGTCAGGGCCGATTCGCCGCCGATATTGTAGTTGCTGTAGATGTCCACGCCCCAACCCTGACGCGCACGTAACATGCGACCGGTATCATTGTTCTCGTCGTTGCGGTGCCCCAGTTGGCCGTTGAGCATGTTGCGCGCCGCGAAATCTGCCCCGGCGGTATCGCCCGGCGCGGGGTTGTCACCCCCTTCCGGCGCGAACACTTCGCGGTAGCGGAATCGCGGCACATGAACCTCGCGAGACTCCGGCAATGGCACATCATCCGAATGCGACACCAGCGTGCCCGGATCATCGATCGAGTACCACTCCCAGCCCAGCATATCGCGCAGATAGCCGTAGACGCCGTACAGCGTGCCACGCGGGGTTGCGCCGGCGATCAGCACATCATCCCCAAGCGGGCGGAATTCATAGCCGTCTTCACCCAGTTCATCCTTCGATGGTGGTTCACCGAGCGCTGCCACAAAGGCGTTTTCTCGCCCGATAATGAAATACGGGCCGGCATCCGGATCATAGTCTGTCGTCAATGTGAACGGCTGACCGGTCGCCTCGTGGGCAAAATGGATGAACTCCTCGGCGGCATGGCGTTC
>CAZTJP010000347.1:0-2612 GCA_964613895.1 uncultured Thiotrichales bacterium
TCACTCGACATCAGGCAAGCCAACCAGGCGCCGTCACCCACATCGACCAGTCCGTGACCCTCGCTGCCGTGGGAGTGTAACTGCGACACATGACAGGACAATGCCTCCTGCTTGTCCGTCAACCAGTTGCGAATATCGACACTGACAGTTCGAGCGCCGAGCAGCGCCGTGGCGAATCGTGTCAGACCCGCAAACCGACAACGCAGGCGGCAGTCCGGATTCGAGATTACCGGATAACGGTGCCAAAGCCAGACCGGATATTGGAAAACCCGGTAGTCCCGGCCACTCTTTCGGCAGGCGGCCAGAACCGCCTCGGCCGCCGCCTCGTGGTCGGGATGGCCATCGTGGCGATGAGGGATATAGAGCTCTGCCTCTGGATGTTGCTTCAGTAAATCCAGAGCGGCATCGGTGGCTGCCGCAAGGTGTTGCCACAAATCGCCGTCGGGGAAATCGAGAAACACGACCCGGGAAGGATCGACACCCAGTTTATCACAGGCCTCGCGGGCCTCTTCACGCCGCTGCTGCGCAAGGCTTGCATCAGCGGGCGGGCGGCCAGCCCCATCAGTGAAGAAAACGACGGTGACCGGCGTACCCTGCTCGCGTTTGGCCGCGATGACGCCGCCACAGCCCAGGGTTTCATCGTCCTGATGCGGCGCGAAGACGATGGCGGGTGTGGCGGCCATTTCCGTTGCTGGGCGCCGCCGGGCCTTGGCCAGAATCAATGCCCGCAATCCCCGCGCCAGCCACGATCCGCCTTCCATGGCCATTGAATCGTTCATGACGGTTTGACCGACTCGGCGGTTTCTTCACCCGTTTGTGGCGACAGCGCAGCAGCCTTATCCACGTCTGATTCTGCCACGGGGCGCTTGGGCCAGGCATTGATGACCGCCTGAATGAGCGTTGCCAGCGGAATGGCGAAGAAGACACCCCAGATTCCCCAGAAACCACCAAAAACGAGTACCGCGGCAATGATGGCGACCGGGTGCAGATTGACAGCTTCGGAGAACAGCAACGGCACCAGCAGATTGCCATCGAAGAACTGGATCACCGAATAGGCGATCAACACATAGAGCAGCTCCATGGAGAACCCCCACTGGAAGTAGGCGATGAGGGCCACCGGGAAGGTTGCCACGGCCGCGCCGACATAGGGAATGATGACCGACAGCCCGACGAGCACTGCCAGCAACATGGCATAGTTCAGGTTCAGCAGAGAAAAGGTAATATAAGTCACCAGCCAGACCAGCACGATCTCCACCATCTTGCCGCGCATGTAGCTGGAGATCTTGACATTCATCTCACGCCAGACACGCAACGACAGGGACCGCTCAGTGGGTAGAAAACTCGATGCCCAGTCAAAGATCTTCTGTTTGTCGATCAGCAGAAAAAAGATCAGCACCGGCACCAGCACCATGTAGACCAGAATCGTCAGCAGATTCATGACCGAGGTGATCGACAACTTCACGACTTTCTGGCCAATCGTGCCCAGACCGGAGCGAACCTGCCCAATGAGCGACGTGATGTCATCGCGGGTGACGAACTCAGGATAACGTTCGGGCAACTGCATCAGCAACGCCTGCCCCTTGTTCGCCATTTCCGGCACCTCGGAGAAAAACTGCGCCGCCTGATGAAACAACAGCGGCAACAACCAGATCGTCACACCCAGCAACAAGCCGAGAAAAACCAGAAAAACACCGATCACCGCCAGCACTCTGGAAGCGCCGAGCCCCACCAGCCACTCGACCGCGCCATCGAGCACATAGGCCATGACCACAGCGACCAGCAACGGCGCAAGGACATCCCCGGCGATGAATATCACCGCAAAGCCGGCGATCAGCAACACGGCCAGCAGGGCAACCTGGGGATCGGAGAAATGCCGCCGGTACCATTGCTGGATGAACTCGATCACTCGACACGCTCCTGCTGCTCATAGGCGTTTCTGAACAACGCCTCCAGCTCATCGATGATTTCCTTCGCCTCGCGCCCATGCATCACATGTTGCGTCATCAATGAGGAAGTCTCATTGAACAGCTTGTCACGATCGACCATGGGATAGGTTTTCGTCAGACGCCTGATGGCCTTGACCACACTTTCTGTCTCCGGGCGTGGAATATCCAGCGGCTTGCTCGGCACGGCCTCTGGCGCCTGCCCGGCCCCACGGCGTTCGACCAACCACTGTGCATAATCGAGCAGCGATTGTTGCGAACCTGCATCGAGACGCTCGAACAACGCCACCAGTTGACGTGACTGTTTGCGGACCTTATTGAGGTTGAGCAACTCCATACGCAAAGTTTACCCGATTCTCTCTCCGGTCACCGCCAACGGCTTCATCAGCTGCGCGGAAACCAGCGACAGCAGGCAGTACCCCAGAAAGAAATAGAAACCCGGCCCGAACCGGGCACTGAGCGTAAAGATCTCCCCCATATTGTGCGTTGCATTGGCGGCCAGAAAGGCCACCACGACCGCGACGACGAACACATCCGCCATCGACCACTTGCTGATCAAATTGGCGACCATCACCGAACGATGTTTATGCATCGCCCGTGGCGTCAGCAGGGAAAACAGCAGCAACCCGCCCTTGCACACCGGCACGATCACCGAAAACAGCATGACCA
>CAZTJP010000348.1:0-2562 GCA_964613895.1 uncultured Thiotrichales bacterium
TACCGCGGTCTTTTTTCTTGCTCAAGCCCGGGCTTCAAGCGCTTCCCAGCGTTGATAGGCCGCTTCCAACTCGGCCTCTACCGTCTCCAGCTGCTGTTTCGTCGCGGCAATGATTTCCGCGGGCTGTTGATAGAAAACCGGATCGCTCATCTGCCGATGCATGTCGGCCTGTTCTTGTTCGAGACGCTCGATCCTTTCCGGCAGTGCATCCAGCTCCCGCTGATCCTTGTAGCTCAACTTCGCTGTTTTGCGTGGCTTTGGCTCCTCTTTGGGGGCTTCGGTTTTCGACCGCGCCTGCGGTCTGTCAGCCGTGTCCACGACGGTCGGACGCTGGCGTAACCAGTCGGCGTAGCCACCCACATATTCGTTGACGACACCCGGCGCATCGAATACCAGCGACGAGGTCACCACCCGATCGAGAAATTCGCGGTCGTGGCTGACCAGCAGCAGCGTACCCGGATAGTCGCCCAGCAGTTCCTCCAGCAGCTCCAGCGTTTCGATATCCAGATCGTTGGTGGGTTCGTCGAGCACCAGCAGGTTGGCTGGCCGCGCGAACAGCTTGGCCAGCAACAGCCGGTTCCGCTCGCCACCGGACAGTTTGGTGATCGGCGCCCTCGCCCGCTCGGGCGAAAAGAGGAAATCCTGCAGATAACCAATGACATGCCTGGATTTGCCATTGATGATGACGCGATCCGAGCCACCCGCGACGTTCTCCTGGGGCGTCTGTGCCGGATTGAGGGACTCACGCAGCTGATCGAAATAGGCGATCTGCAGGTTCGTCCCGATCTTGAGCCGTCCCTCGGTTGGCTTGAGTTGGCCCAGCAGCACTCGGATCAGCGTGGATTTTCCCACGCCATTGGGGCCAATGATGCCCACTTTGTCGCCACGCAGAATGGTGGTGGACAAACCCTGGAATACCGGTTCATCACCATAGCTGAATGCGATCTGCTCGGCTTCGACCACCACTTTGCCGGAATGCTCATCGGTCAGATTGGAGGTAATGCGCGCCTTGCCCACGCGCTCGCGCCGCCGGGCGCGTTCTTCACGCATCGCCTGGAGCGCACGAACACGCCCTTCGTTGCGGGTACGGCGCGCCTTGATGCCCTGGCGAATCCACACTTCTTCCTGGGCCAGTCGGCGGTCGAATTCGGCATGATGCTTTTCCTCGGCCTCCAGTGCCGCCTGTTTGCGGCTCAGATAAAGGTCGTAGTCACCTGGCCAACTGTGCAACCGGCCACGGTCGATTTCGACGATGCGGGTGGCCAATCGCCGCAGGAATGCCCGATCATGAGTGATGAAGATCAGGGTCAGGTTGCTGCTCAGCAGAAAGTCCTCGAGCCACTGAATGGCCTCGATATCGAGGTGGTTGCTGGGCTCGTCCAGCAACAGAATGTCGGGATCAGTGACCAGCGCACGCGCCAGCAGTACCCGGCGAACCATACCACCAGACAATGTCGAGACTTCCTCATGGGACGACAGATTCAGCCGTGACAGGGTGACGCCAACACGTTGGGCGAGATTCCAGCCATCGGCCGCCTCGATACGGGCTTGCAAGGTCGCCAGCCGGTCCATGGCCTCGGGCGTTTGGCAGTCGCCCGTCAGCTGGTGGAATTCGGCGATCATCTGTCCCACCTCGCCCAGGCCACCAGCGACCACGGATTCGACGCTGCCCTGCAAGTCACGCGGTACCTCTTGCTGCAATCGGGCAATGCGCAATGACTCGGCACCCACGACCACCCCATCGTCCGGTTCGACCTCCCCGGCAATGACTTTGAGCAGGGTCGATTTGCCGGCGCCATTTCGTCCGACCAGCGCGACACGTTCACCCGCGTCGATCGAGAAATCAACACCATCGAGCAAGGGTGACTCACCGAAGCTCAGAGAAATATCTTGCAGGCGCAATAGGGACATAAATGTTTCACCACTGTAAACATTTGGCATCCATCACGTTTCAACACCGAACGAATGGTATGAAACCCGCGATGTATTGCAGAATGTGACTCGCTCCATCGGGAACAGCCGACATAAATACTATGATCAGCGGCAAAAAGCAGCCACCAAATAAAGAGAAAAATGATGCACGTCGAAATCAAACAGCTTCCGGACTACCATGTTGCCTATATCCGCCGCTTTGGCGAGTATGGGGCTGAAATTGGCGCTGCTTTCGGCAAACTGTTGCAATGGGCACAGCCGCGCGGGTTGCTGGCCAGCGGCACGACCCTGTCGGTGTTTTGGGATGACCCCGATGTCACGCCCGCGGAAAACTGTCGTACCGACGCCTGCCTGACCGTGCCGGGCAATACCGAACCCAGTGGCGACATTCGTCTGCAAACCCTGCCGGGCGGCACCTGCGCCATCTGTCATACCGAAGCCACCAATGAAGAACTGGCCGAGGCCTGGCGATGGATGTTCCGCGAATGGTTGCCCAACAGCGGCTATACGCCCGCCAATCGGCCACCGTTCGAGCTCTATTACAACGATGCTGCCACGCACCCCGAACGCAAGTGGATCGTCGATATCTGCATCCCGGTGGAAGCCTGATCGCGTGACTGACGGCGCTAG
>CAZTJP010000349.1:0-2551 GCA_964613895.1 uncultured Thiotrichales bacterium
GAAACTTCCTTGAGCAGTTTTCCGTGGCTCCATTCGACTTCGAGCAGGAAGTTGACCAGCGGTTCACGGATCGGGTCGCGGGTTCCCATCAGAACCTGGGTTTGGCCGTCCGCTGTCTGATACAGATCGAAGTGTGTACCTGCCAGTTCGGCCGGGTAACGTAGGCCAGCTTGGGCATGCATCTCCGGCGAGGCGAGTCGTACCTGGATGTTTTCGCCGGACAGGATTTCATCAGTACCCGATGTGATCGGAATGGAAGCGTAGAGTGGCTGGTTCAATGCGGACTTGACCTGGATGTCCCCGATACCAATGGCCAGTCCCGATGTGGTGGCCATGAGGGAAAGGCTCAGGCCAATGAGGCCGGCGAGTGTACGTGTTTGGGTGCTTTTGTCCATAAGATCTGTATCGTGTCGCTGTTCAAACGTGACGTGCTATTGCGCGGTGAATTCCTGTTCAACCGGAGTAACGCTCGGTTCACCACTGAAATGTGCCATCTCTATATCGGGAAATGGCCATTTACACGAGTAAACTCGCTATTTCCCGCCTTGATCTGACGCGTTTCAGTGTCAATCTGAGTCGTTACAGTGCCATTTGTCTACCAACTGAATAGTTACAACCGGGTAAGGCCATTCGCCGGAAATTGTCTCGCAATGACATGTTTTGGCGTGGGTTTCCGGAAAAATATAGCACAATCATCATCATACCGAAAAAAGTTTCAGCCATTATTCATTTTGCAGGCAGTATCTCGAGGCGCATCCCGTGGTGCCGGGGTGGGGATCAAGCGCCTGTTTTTCTGCTGCCCATGCAGAGACTATAACCCCAATCGCCCCGGATTTTATCCATTTTTCGCTTTCCCGGGCAGATCACCGTTTAAAACTGTGGAGCGTATACGGTTTTGTTACGCCTCGAACGAGGTTGTCGCTTGATTTCCCGTTGTTCCAATCTGCATGTTGCTTGTATCGACACAGACACAACCTGGAGGATTCGGTTCCATGTGATGGACAAACGGTCCAGGATTACACATCCGTGCGCATGCAGTAGTCGTAATTTGTTATCAATCGCTATAGAATACCGCGCCATTTCGCTGCACGGTGGCAACAGGCGAGCAGTCGGGATAACAGGGCAGCCACCGGGTTGCCGCCAACTTATCAGACTTGAAGAGGAGAGTAGACTGTGTTGACAGAAAAAGCCCTACTCAAACAGCCGAAGAAGAACTATATGAATGAAGAACAGATTGAGTTCTTCAAGAATCTCCTGCTGACTCAGAAAAAGGAGCTTCTGGAAAGCTTGAAAGAAACCAATGAGCATTTGAAAAATCAGGAACGCGAAGCCGATGAGAACGATCGCGCCACGCTGGAGGAGGAGCGGTGGCTGGAGCTCAGGATCAGGGAGCGGGAAGGCAAACTGATCGCCAAGATCGATGAGGCGTTGCAGCGCATCGAAGATGGAACTTACGGATATTGCGAGGAGACTGGCGAAGAAATCGGCCTGAAACGGCTGTTGGTGCGGCCGACCGCGACGCTTTCCATCGAGGCCAAGCAGCGTCGTGAAAATGTCGAAAAAGCGTATTCAGACAGTTAGCGAGGATTTTTTACCGGATGGCCGCTGCGCCGGACTGGTGAGCGCACCGGATTGGTTGCAATGAATGGCTGCTGAGAGAATCCAGAAGTTACTGGCCCGAGCGGGGTATGGTTCCCGTCGGGAGATCGAACGCTGGATTGCTGAAGGGCAGATTACCATTGATGGGCGACTCGCCAGGCTCGGCGATCGGGCCACCCCCCGGAACGTCATTCGGTTACGAGGGGAGCCGGTTCATCTGAACGCCATCGAGCGAGCACGGGTCCGCGTGCTCGCATACCACAAGCCAGCGGGGGAAATCGTCTCCCGCTCGGATCCCGAAGGACGCCCTATTGTTTTCGATCGGCTGCCGTCAATGAAGACCAGTCGCTGGATCGCTGTTGGGCGGTTGGATTTCAATACTTCCGGATTGCTGTTGTTCACCAACGATGGTCAGTTGGCGAACAGGTTGATGCATCCTTCCACCGGCATCGAGAGAGAATATGCCGTTCGAGTGTTGGGCGATGTGTCGCCTGAAGTGTTGATGCGGTTACGGACGGGGGTGGCGCTGGAAGATGGCGTGGCTCGGTTCGAGGATATCGTTGCAGCAGGCGGCGAGGGGGCCAATCAGTGGTTTCATGTCCTGTTACGGGAGGGGCGGAATCGCGAGGTTCGGCGGCTGTGGGAATCGCAGGGCCTGCAAGTCAGCCGTCTCAGTCGGGTTCGGTTTGGGTCGGTGGTTCTGCCCAGAGGATTGAAGCCCGGCAAATGGAAGGCATTGCAGCCAGGGGAGATTTCCGCGCTCTATGCGTTGGCGGGGTTGCCCGTTCCACCCCTGCGGGAGGAAGGGCGGCGTCGGTCTCGCAAGCGGTCGTCGCACGGGCGCAAATTCGATTGGCGTCGCCGATCCGGACGCTGACCTAACCCGCATTTCTCACAGATCACGACTGCGACCGCCCAATGCGGCGCGCTGACTGGCGTTCACTCGGTCGGG
>CAZTJP010000350.1:0-2549 GCA_964613895.1 uncultured Thiotrichales bacterium
CGTAAGATGTCAGGAAAGAAAAGAAACGAACACACGCCGATGATGCAGCAATACCTGCGCATCAAGGCCGAATACCCCGATATCCTGCTGTTCTACCGCATGGGAGATTTCTACGAGCTGTTCTACGACGATGCCCGCCGCGCCGCCAAACTGCTCGATATCACCCTGACGCAGCGCGGCAAATCGGCCGGCGAACCGATCGCCATGGCCGGGGTGCCTTGTCATGCAGTCGATCAATATCTGGGCCGGCTGGTGAAAATGGGCGAATCGGTGGCGATCTGCGAACAGATCGGCGATCCGGCCACCAGCAAGGGGCCGGTCAAGCGCGAGGTGGTGCGCATCGTCACACCGGGGACGGTCACCGAAGACGCCTTGCTGGACGAGCGCCGCGACAACCTGCTCTGCGCGGTCTGTCCCGGTGACAACGGGTTCGGCATCGCCAGCCTCGACCTCAGCACCGGCCGCTTCATCGTCCAGCAGATCGACAACGCCGACGGACTGAGCAGTGAACTGGGCCGGCTGCATCCGGCGGAAATCCTCATCATGGAGGACTTCGAACTGCCGGGCGGCCCTTATCAGGGCGTCACACGCTGCCCGCCATGGCAATTCGAACTCGCTACCGCCGAGCAGTTGTTGACCCGTCAGTTCGGCGTTCAGGATCTGGCGGGCTACGGCTGCGACGACCTGCCACTGGCGATCCAGGCCGCTGGCGCGTTGCTGCAATACGTCCGTGATACGCAAAAGAGCGCCCTGCCCCATCTCGATGGCCTGTCGGTCGAACGCGCTTCGGACGGCATCCTGCTCGATGCCGCCAGCCGCCGCAATCTGGAGCTGGAATGGAACCTCTCCGGCGGCGCCCGCAACACCCTGGTCTCGGTGCTCGACAGCACCGTCACCGCGATGGGGGGGCGATGCCTGCGACGCTGGGTCAACCGGCCATTGCGCGACCGGCACATCCTTGGAGCGCGCCACAACCTGGTCGAGCAACTGCTGATGAGCCGTACTTTCGAGCCACTGCGCGACCAGTTGCGCGGCATTGGCGATATCGAACGCTGCCTGACCCGTATCGCGCTCGGCTCGGCGCGACCGCGCGATCTTTCCACCCTGCGCGATTCCTTGCATGCCCTGCCGGCCATTCGTGAGACGCTGGCAACACTGGATGATCCACTGGCTCAGAGACTGACCAAAGACATCGGCGAACATCCCGAAGCCCTCGAACTGCTGACGCGAGCCATCATCGAAACACCGCCAGCGCTGATCCGCGACGGCGGCGTCATCGCTGCCGGATACGATGCCGAACTGGATGAACTGCGGGCGCTCAGCGAGAATGCCGACCAGTTCCTGCTGGATCTCGAGCAACGCGAACGCGCCCGCACCGGCGTGGCTCAGCTCAAGGTCGCCTACAACCGCGTCCACGGCTATTTCATCGAAATGCCACGCAGCCAGGCCGACAAGGCGCCGATCGACTATCAGCGCCGTCAAACCCTCAAAGGCGCCGAACGCTACATCACGCCGGAACTGAAGGGGTTCGAGGATAAAGTGCTGTCGGCCCGGGAACGGGCGCTGGCGCGCGAAAAAGCCCTCTACGAAGCGCTGCTGAAAACCCTGCTGCAATGGCTGGCGCCGCTCAAAACGACAGCACGCGCACTCGCCGGGCTGGATACGTTGTGCGCCTTTGCCGAAACCGCGGAACGGCTGCATTACTGCAAACCGGTGCTGCATGACGGCGCCGGCGTCAAACTCAGCGCCAGTCGCCACCCGGTGGTGGAACAGGTACTGGACGAGCCGTTCACGCCCAATGACATCGAACTCGACGATGCGCATCGGCTGCTGATCATCACCGGCCCCAACATGGGCGGTAAATCGACCCTGATGCGGCAAGTGGCGCTGATCATCCTGATGGCCCACATCGGCAGCTTCGTGCCCGCCGACCAAGCCGTGATCGGCGACTTCGACCGCATCTTCACCCGCATCGGTGCGGCCGATGATCTGGCCTCCGGTCGCTCCACTTTCATGGTCGAGATGACCGAGGCCGCCAACATCCTCAACAATGCCACCCAGCGCAGCCTGGTGCTGATGGACGAGATCGGGCGTGGCACCAGCACATTCGACGGCCTCTCGCTGGCCTGGGCCTGTGCCGAGGATCTGGCGACCCGCAGCCGGGCCTTCACCCTGTTCGCCACCCATTATTTCGAGCTGACGGTACTGCCGGAACGCTATCCGACCATTCACAACGCGCACCTCGACGCCATCGAACACGGTGACAGCATCGTCTTTCTTCACAATCTCAAACCCGGCCCGGCCAGCCAGAGCTATGGCCTGCAAGTCGCCAAACTCGCCGGACTGCCGGGCAAGGTGATCGAATCGGCGCGGCGCAAACTGGCAGAACTCGAAGCCCAGCGGGTCGAGCATGACCGCTCCCCACAGCTGGGTTTGCCACTGGAACCGGTGGAAAACACCCATCCCGTGATCGACATGTTGCAGCATACCGACCCCGATGACCTCTCTGCCCGGCAAGCGCTGGAGCTGCTCTATCAGCTCAAGGAAAA
>CAZTJP010000351.1:0-2532 GCA_964613895.1 uncultured Thiotrichales bacterium
ACTTCTTCCTCTGATAGAGTGCTCGAAAAATCCTGTAAAATCAAGCTCAAAGCCAAGCTTTTTCGGCCAGATGCGACGCCCTTCCCCTGATAGACATCAAAAACCCTGTAATTTCTAATGACTTCCAGTTCAAGCGCTTCGATACTCGCTACCAACTGAGCATAGCTGACATTTTCATCCACCACCAATGCCAGGTCACGACGAACCGAGGGATAACGCGGCAAGGGTTCGAAATGAGGCAGATCACGCTGCCGCAACGGTTCGAGCTGCAGCTCGAAGAGAAACACCGGCTGGTCGAATCCCAGCTTTTGCTGCAGGTTCGGATGCAATGCGCCAACATGCCCGATCGAGCGGTCTTCGAGGAACAGCTCGGCTGACTGGCCGGGATGCAGCGCCGGATGGTCCGCCGGCCGCCATTCGACGCGTGACTGGATCGAAGCGATACGCAGCAATGTCTCGACATCACCCTTGGTATCGAAGAAATCGTGCTTGCGAGGCGCCTGGGCCCATTGCTCCGGCCAGACATCGCCATAGGCCGCGCCCCCGATGTGCTCGACCTGTGCCAATTCATCGCCCTGCAGCTGAAACACCAGACCCGATTCGAATACCCGAACCCGGTTCTGTTGGCGCCGCTGGTTGTGACCCACGGTTTTCAGCAAGCCGCCCCACAGGGTGCTGCGCATCACCGCCAGATCGGAGGAAATCGGATTGAGCAACGACAGCGGTTGGTGACCGGGATTGAGCTGTGCTTCCAGTGACGCATCGACAAAGCTGTAAGTGATCGCCTCCTGATAACCGAGATGGTTGAGCTGCCGCTTGAGCACGCTCAGCGGCACTGCAGTTTCGGAGCGTGCCTCGATGGCCGTCACCGCACTCCGGCTCTGTGCAGGAATCCGGTCGTAACCATATATCCGTGCCAGTTCCTCGATCAGATCGACCTCGATTTGCAGATCGAAACGGAACGATGGGGGTAACACCGTCCAGCCAGCTTCCACTGGCTCGATGGTACAACCCAGCCCGGTGAAAATCCGCTCTACCGCCGCATCTTCCATCTCGATGCCCAGCACTTTGGGAATCCGGCCACGCCGCAGATCGATAGCCGCCCGCTGAGGCAACTGTACATCGTGTCGATCGATGGTCACTGGCCCGGGCCGCCCGCCGCAGATCGATACGATCAATCCGGTCGCCCGCTCGATGGCCTTCTCCTGCAACCGGAAATCGACGCCGCGCTCGAAGCGGTGCGAGGATTCGGTATGCAAGCCATACTGACGCGCCTTGCCGGCAATCACCGTCGGCTGGAAAAAAGCGCTCTCGAGAAAGATATCCCTAGTCTGTGCACTGACAGCGGAAGCCTCACCGCCCATGACACCAGCCAGCGCCAGCGCAGAAGATTGGTCGGCGATCACCAGCGTGGCATTATCCAGTTCCACCTCGTTGCCATCCAGCAACCCTAGTTTTTCGCCACTGCGGGCAAACCGAACCACGATACCGCCCTCGAGCTTCGACAAATCGAAAGCATGCATCGGCTGGCCCAGTTCCAGCATCACATAATTGGTCACATCGACGATCGGCCCAAGGCTGCGAATACCGCAGCGACGGAGCCGTTCCCTCATCCACAAGGGAGTCTCGGCAACGACATCGACATCGCGGATGATTCGGCCGGCATAATGCGGACAAGCCTCAGGCGCATCGATATGGATCGTCAACGCATCGTCGCATGCGGCTGCAACCGGTTCCACTTGCGGGGGATCGAAAGGGCTGTCAGTGGCAACCGCCAGATCACGCGCCACGCCAGTGACACTGAAACAATCCGCGCGATTGGGCGTGATATCGATTTCCAGCACCGCATCATCGAGTTCGAGATACCGGCGAAGATCTTCGCCCAGCGGCGCCGATTGCGGCAGCGCCATGATGCCCGAGGATGACTCTTCCAGCCCCAGTTCAGCGGCTGAACACAGCATACCCAGCGATTCGACACCACGCAGCTTGGCCTTGCGAATCTTCATACCACCGGGCAAGACAGCGCCCACGGTAGCCAGCGCAACGGTCATGCCCCGAGCGGCATTGGCGGCACCGCAAACCACTTGAACGCGCTGCCCTTCGCCTGCATCGACCTGACAGACCCGCAGCTTGTCGGCATCCGGATGCGGAGCGATCTCGGCGATGCGAGCCACCACCACGCCCTCGAACGAGGGTGCAGCCGGGGAAATACCGTCGAGTTCCAGCCCCGCCATGGTCAGCCTGGCGCCGATCGCTTCGACCGACAGCGGCGGATCGACCCATTCACGCAGCCAGGATTCGTTGACTTTCATGCAAACTGCCCCAGAAAGCGAATATCATTTTCGAAGAACAGGCGCAGATCATTGACGCCATAGCGCAACATCGCCAGCCGTTCCACACCCATGCCAAAGGCATAGCCGGTGAAATCATCGGTATCGATATTCACATGCCGGAACACCTCGGGATGCACCATGCCACAGCCCATGACCTCCAGCCAACCGGTCTTGCTGCAAACCCGGCAGCCTTCGCCGC
>CAZTJP010000352.1:0-2529 GCA_964613895.1 uncultured Thiotrichales bacterium
CGGGCTAGTAGTCACCGACCAATCGGTCAACGATCGTTGTAAATTCCAACTTTCGACGGATTTCATGCGTTCAGACATCGTGAAATAATCTCGGCCATCCCGAACACACGATTTCACAAACAAGCGGGTACTAGGAAAACGGATAGCGAGGGTTCATCATGGACCCTCGCTTTTTTTGTGCAGAGAAAATACCGTGAACTCGCCGCGACTGGTTTTTGTCTACAATGCGGACTCCGGTCTGTTCAATACGGTGAGCGATATCGCTCACAAGATCTTTTCCCCAAAAACCTATGCTTGCAACCTTTGTGCGCTGACGCACGGCTATTTCAGCGTGCGCAAGGAATGGGAAATGTTCGTCGAGTCACTGTCGGTACCTTGCGAGTTTCTGCATCGTGATCAGTTTGTGAAAAATTACCCAGATCATGCAATGCGCTTACCTGCTCTGTTGCTGCAGCAACAGGATGGACGGCTGACGGTATTGATGAGTGCGGATGAGATCGATGCGATCGATGATCTGGCAGACCTGAAAGGGCGGATCGAAGCACGGTTGGCGGAGATCGACGCTAGCCGCTAGCCGCTAGCCCGAATTTCTCAACGGATCACGACTGCGACCGCGCAATTCTCATTTCGCCTTGCGCCGTTTTCTTGCTTCGCGTTTTGCCTGTTTCTTGCGACGTTCCTCGGCCACTAGGGCCATTTCGGTTGCAATCATCGACGGTGTTTCCCAGGTCAGCCCACCCAGTTGGCCGCTGCGGATATCGTTGAGCAGAATCTTGGCAACCTTGTCGAGGTCGACCGAGCCGCCGCGTCGCAGGCAGCCCCGGCGTTGACCGATCAGTTCCATCAGTTCGTCGTCTGTGTCAGGCAGCTGTGCCAGCGCATAGCGTGTCTTCAACCGCTCTGGATAGGCCCGGCGTAAATATTCGACGGCGTAGAAGGCGACTTCGTCATGCGTCAGCGCTGTATCCTTGATGGCGCCGGTGATGGCCAGCCGAAAGCCGCTGTGCCGGTTTTCGACATTCGGCCACAACATGCCGGGCGTATCGAGCAACAGCAGGTCTGGCGCCAGTTCGATACGTTGCTGTCCCCGGGTGATGGCGGGTTCGTTGCCCGTTTTGGCGATGGTGCGCCCGCTGAGCGTATTGATCAGGGTCGATTTGCCAACATTGGGGATGCCGATCACCATCGCAGTCACGGTTTTGCCTGAATCCGCGCGCTGCCTGGCCATCTTGCGGCACAGGTCGGGAATCCGCTGAACCCCGGCCGGTTGCGACATCGACAGCGCCAGGCTGCGCACGCTGCGTTCGCGTTCGAGCCAGTCCTGCCAGCCTCGGGTCTGCGCCGCATCGGCGAGATCGCATTTGTTGAGAATCTTGATGCAGGGCTTGTCACCGCGCAGTTGGGCCAGCAGCGGGTTTTCGCTACTGGCGGGAATACGGGCGTCGAGGATTTCGATGACCACATCCACGCCGGGCAGGGTTTTGCGCATTTCCTTGCCGGCCTTGTGCATATGGCCGGGATACCATTGGATCTTCATGCGCCAATGGTAACAAAGCCCGGCAACGGGGAAATGCGGATGGGGTAGAATGGCAACATGATTCGGATGGTATGCTGGGTTGTGATGCTGTGGAGCGCGAGTGGCGCGGTGTTTGCCACGCCGACAGCCGAGGTCATTGCCCGCCACAGCTATGAGCGTTTGCAAGGGTTGCAGTTACGGCAGGCACTCAGCAAGAAGACCGATGGCGTCATGGCGGTGCTGATCAACGAACAGCCGGGCCGCGCGGCGTCGGTGAATGCTTTCGAAAGTTATGTCAACAACGATTTTGCGGATGGCGTGACCCAATCCAAAGCCCTGGTTGTCTTCCGTTCCGGCAAGCAACGCGGTGTCGGCGTCCTGATGACCCGCTATCTCGATCCGGCGCGTTCACCGCGGTTGCAGATCTGGTTGCCGGCGCTGCGCAAGGTTCGGCGCTTCTCCTCGCCGGCGCATAATGACTCCTGGGCCGGCTCGGTATTGACCTATGGCGAATTGTTCCTGCGGCGGCCATCGCATGAAGATCACGAACTGTTGGGCAAGGCGCAGTTCGCCGACTGTCTGACCTCATTGTCGCTGCCGCCTGACGCGCATACGACAGGGCTACAGTTGCCGGAAGCGTCCTGTCTGCCGAAAGGGCGGCCGGTGTATCGTCTCAAGAGCACGAGCCATTTCGAGCGCTGGTGGTACGATTACCGTTTGACCTGGATCGATGCCGAGACTTTCGCGCCTTACCGGACGGACTATTTCAAGTCGGGCAAGCGGGTCAAACGGGTGGAAATGGACTGGCGGCGTTATGACGATGCCGATCCGCAGGCGCTCTATCCGCGCTATGTCCATGCTCGCGATTTGCAGACCGGTCGCGCCAGTCTGGTTTTCATCCCGAGGAAGACATTGCGCTGGAACACCCGACTGCCAGCCTCGTTCTGGTCCGAGCGAACCCTGCGCAAGATCAAGCGTTAGCCTGGAATTCCCGTCGCGTTACCGCCAGTCAG
>CAZTJP010000353.1:0-2505 GCA_964613895.1 uncultured Thiotrichales bacterium
AGCCCGATTTTTAGGGTAGTCCAGTTGCAGCAGCATCACGCGACCTGGCATCAGTGCCTGCCAGTTATGGGTTTCACAGGCCAGTCGGACCACGGCGCAGGTGGGCAGGTCGCCCGGCACTTCGGGGCAGAGGTGATGGGCGAGCAGGCTGATCGCTGGATTGTGTCCGATCAGCGCGACATGGTCGTCGCGGTCGTCCAGTCGGCGGACATAGTCCAGCAGTGTCTGAGGCGACGCTTCATAGAATCTGGGCTCGGTTACGATCTGCGCCGCCGGATAACCGATGGCCTTTGCGATCAGCCGTGCCGTGGACATGGCCCGGTTGGCCGGGCTGGTGATCATCCTGTCGAAGTGGATATCGGCACTGGCCAGCCGTTGCCCCATGCGGGGCGCATCGCGGTTGCCGCGTTGGTTGAGCGGGCGTTCAAAGTCGCTCAGGCCGGGATCCGACCAGCTGGACTTGGCGTGACGGATCAGGGTCAATCGTTTCATCTGGCTGCTCAGCACGCATTCCTCACCGGGTCACGACTGCGGCCACTCAATGCGACGCGCTAGGCGACTTGGTGAGAAATCCGGGCCAGTCGCTACAGGTGTGTGTACACTCAAACCTTATCCCCACCCAGGTAGCTATTGCAATGAACGAGCCTTCCGCACTGGAGATTCTCAAGTCGGTATTCGGTTATGACAGTTTTCGCGGGGATCAGCAAGCAATCATTGAAACGCTTGCCGGAGGAGATGACGCGCTGGTGCTGATGCCGACCGGTGGCGGCAAGTCACTGTGTTATCAGATTCCGGCGCTGATGCGGCCCGGGGTTGGCATCGTGGTCAGTCCATTGATTGCCTTGATGAAAGATCAGGTGGATGCAGCCATGGCGTTGGGGATTCGGGCAGCGTATCTGAATTCGTCGCTCGATCCGGTTGCGCGCTCGGACGTCGAGGCTCGATTGCTGCGTGGCGAACTCGATCTGCTCTATATCGCGCCGGAGCGCCTGCTGACCGAACATTTGCTGGCGTTGCTCGAACAGGTCCGAATTGCGTTGTTCGCCATCGACGAGGCTCATTGTGTCTCCCAATGGGGTCACGATTTCCGACCCGAATATCAGCAATTGTCCGTGTTGCATGAGCGCTTTCCCCAAGTGCCGAGGGTGGCGCTGACCGCCACCGCGGATGAGCGTACCCGTGAGGAGATCGTCGCCCAATTACGGCTCGGGAGCGCCCAGCGGTTCATCGCTTCATTCGACCGGCCCAATATCCGCTATCACATTGCCGAAGGACAGAATGCCCGGTCGCGGTTATGGACATTCCTCGAACGTGAGCATCCGCAGGATGCCGGTATCGTCTATTGTCTGAGTCGCAGGAAGGTGGAGCAGATAGCGGCATGGTTACAGGACAAGGGGCGTGTCGCCTTGCCCTATCATGCCGGGCTGCCTGCCAGTGAGCGGCAACGGAACCAGGAGCGATTTCTGCGCGAAGAGGGCATCATCATCGTTGCCACGATTGCCTTCGGCATGGGCATCGACAAGCCGGATGTGCGTTTTGTGGCACATTTGAGTCTGCCGAAGAGTATCGAAGCCTATTACCAGGAAACCGGACGCGCGGGTCGGGATGGTGAGCCGGCGGATGCCTGGATGGCTTACGGGCTGCAGGATGTGATCGTGTTGCGGCAGATGGTGGCTGATTCGGAGGCGGATGAGGATCATAAGCGCATCGTCATGCACAAGCTGCAGGCGATGCTGGGGTTGTGCGAGCTCGGCAGTTGCCGGCGGCAGACGTTGCTTCAGTATTTTGGCGAGACGCTGGCCGAGCCTTGTGGCAATTGTGACAATTGTCTGAATCCGCCGGCGTTGTGGGACGGGCTGGAGGCGGCGCAAAAGGCGTTGTCCTGTGTTTACCGGACGGGCCAGCGATTCGGGGTGAATTATGTGATCGATGTGCTGACTGGCAAGCAGGACTCGCGGATTCTGCGTAACGGACATGATCGCGTCAGTACGTTTGGGATTGGCGGGGATTTGTCGGCGGTGGAGTGGCGCAGTGTGTTTCGGCAGTTGATTGCGTTGGGCTATTTGCGTGTGGATATGGAGCGTCATGGCGCGGTGATGTTGACGCCCGAGAGTCGTTCGTTGTTGCGGGGTGAGGTCGGGATCCAGTTCCGCAAGCAGCGGCGGGCGCCACGGCCGAAGGTTTCGGCCCGGCAGCGGGTGGAGTCGGTGTTGTCGACGACGGCAGAAGAAAAGTTATTCGAACAATTGCGGGCGGAGCGATTGAGGATTTCTCAGGAATTGGGTGTTCCTCCGTATGTGGTTTTCCATGATTCGACGTTGCGGGAGATGGCAGTTGTTCAGCCGCTGACGAGGGCGAGGATGTTGGCTATCGGTGGTGTCGGGGAGGCCAAGCTGGAGAAATTCGGGGATGCCTTTCTGAACGTCATTCAGTTGTTCACGAGGACGGAGACTTAGACCGGATTTCTCACGGGATCACGTTGTGCGTTTTGGTGTTCTTCCGACC
>CAZTJP010000354.1:0-2500 GCA_964613895.1 uncultured Thiotrichales bacterium
GGCTAACCCGGATGTCACTGTGGCCCGTCATCCCCGCTGGACACGGGGATCCAGTCACAGGGATGTGAGCCACAGGCGGGGATCGCTCTCCGTGGCGCTGGATTCCGCCAATCCCTGGCGGAATGATGGGGCAGATGGTGTTGAGCGGGTTTACCCTTGATCTGTGGAAAATGAGGTTGACTCAGTGCTCCAGCGCTGCCAGCGCTTGTTCCGCTTCCTGAACGGCGGCTCGGGGCAGGGCGTACAAACCGGTGTCGTCCATGTGGGTTGGCAGGTCGATCAGGGTTTGCCGCAGTGGGGCGAAGACGGTCTGATCGACCGAGTCGAGTTGTTGCTGTTTGAGTTGTTCCTCGACGGTTTGCATGTATTTTCCCACGGCACCTTCGGTGAGCAGCGAGGTGAATGACAGCATTGCCGGTGCGAGCACCAGGTCGTTGAGGCCGATGCCGCCGGTTTTCAGCGCCACGACGACGGCTGCTGCGTCGGCCGTGGCCCGGGTGGCGCGCAGGGCATTCAAGGTGGTCGGGTGTTCCTTGAGATGTTCGAACAGGCGCTGGGCGGCTTGCTGGATCTGGGGAGCAAACTGCTCTTGATGGGTTTCGATGGCGGTTCGCGCTTGTCGCGTCAAGGCTTCTCGCTGGGCTTGCAGCGTCTGCCACAGGTGCTGGCGCCAGCGCCTGCTGTCGTCGCTGGCCGAGGCGGTTTTCTCGCCGCTTTCCCGTTGCAGTTGCAGCAGCAGATGTTCGATCGCTTCCTCGAGGACCTGGGTTTCGTTGTCGGGCGCGGCGGGTTGGTCGGCAGAGGGTGGTTGTTTCTTGAGCAATCCGCCCAGGGTTCGCATCGGCCAGGTGATGGCTTGGCGCGCCCGCGCCAGTGATTTGGCCAATCCTGGAATTTCCATCAGCTCGAGCAGCCCATTGATGGCTTTTTGCAAGGTCTCCTTGTAATGCGGATTGCGCAGATATTCCTCTTCATAGGCCCGCCGTGCCTGGGTGATGGCGCTTTCCACCTCTTCGGCCCATTGTTGTTGGGCGGTGAGTTCGGTTTTCAAGGGTTGCAGCCAGTGGTTCCAGTGGTTGGCGAGGTAGTGTTTGAGCGCGGCCGCTGATGGGATGACGGGTGACTCACCGATCGCTGCCGCCACGGTTGCGCGCAAGCTGTGGGCTTCGCGGCTGGCGAGTTGCTGCGCGAACTCGGGATGACTCAGGTAGGGCAGCGTGACGATTTCGCTGACGGCGATGTTTTCCGCGTCGAACTTGTCACGAACGATCTGGCTGAACTGGGCGCTGGCATTGGGCGGCACTTTGTTGATGCAGGCGATCAGCGGTTTGTCGATCTGTTTGACCAGCCGCAGGGTTTCCCAGACACTTTGATCAGCGTACTTGTCCTTGCTGACAACCAGCACGATGAGATCCGCCATGGCGCACAGCATCGGCACGGTGGAGCGATAGCTGCGGGAGTTGACCGAGTCGAAGTCGGGGGTATCCCAGATCACGATCGACTGCCGGACCGGGTCGGCATCATCGGCACTGGTGAGACAATACTGATCCAGCTGCTGGTCGCTGAGCGCATTGCAGTCTCGGCGTTCCAGGCCGGCGAGCAGTGCATCGATGGCGGCGATGAGCGTCTGGTCGGGTGGCGCATCGGCAAAGCCCTGGGCGTGGCGGGTAAAGCCAGCCAGCGGGCTGGACTGGGCGGCCTCGGCGCCGAGCAGCAGGTTGACCACGGTGCTTTTACCGGCCTGGGTCGGGCCCATCACCACCAGTTGTGGTGGCAAGGCGTCCAGCGTCGGGCGGATCAGCGCCTGACGCAGCAGCGCGTCGGCATAGACCAGCGACAGGTCTTCATCGAGGTGACCGGTGATGTCGCGGTGCCGGGCCAATAGCCGCGCAATGAAGGCTTGCAGTGTTTGCAGTGGGGGGGAAGTCATTGGTTTTCAGGATAATCGACCGGTTATCACGAGACAACCTTGCAAGAAGTAATCGTCCATGAGTCGTTTGGTGTTGTTCAACAAACCCTGGGGGGTGCTCAGCCAGTTCACGGACCGCGAAGGCCGATCCGTGCTGGCCGATTATATGGATATTCCCGGTGTGTTTCCCGCCGGGCGGCTCGACCGTGACAGCGAAGGGCTGCTGTTGTTGACGGATGATGGCGGCTTGCAGGCCCGAATCGCGGATCCACGCCACAAGATGAGCAAGGAATACTGGGTCCAGGTCGAGGGTGTGCCGTCGGACGCCGCGCTGGATGCGTTGCGCGAAGGCGTGGCCTTGCGTGATGGCATGACGCGACCAGCCAAGGTTCGACGGTTGGGGGAAGAGCCGCGTCTCTGGCCTCGCGAGCCACCGATCCGCGTTCGCAAGCACATTCCGACCCATTGGCTCGCCCTGACCATTACCGAAGGGCGCAACCGGCAGGTTCGCCGGATGACAGCGGCGGTCGGCCATCCTACCCTGAGGCTGATTCGCTACCGGGTGGGTTCCTGGACGCTCGATGGACTGGA
>CAZTJP010000355.1:0-2495 GCA_964613895.1 uncultured Thiotrichales bacterium
GCGGTATCCTGATCGAGGCTCTGGTTGATGGTTGCCATGACGCCCATACCCATCAATGCCTTGATCACTTCCGAGGCTTTGATCGCCAGCTGCTGGGCCAGTTCACCAACGGTGATCATCTCACCGATCTCGACTTCACGAACCACAGGCGCGGTCGGTTTCTCGAAACCGTGCCGCCCTGGCGTGCTGATCACCGGCTGATGACGCTTTTTCGATTTGCGCCGATTGGCCGTGCCGGAACCGACGTGCAGTTCATCACGCCCATAACGGGTACGCTCATCGCGGGAGGTTTTTTTCTTTTTCGCCTTACCCCGGGAGGTTGGCGCCGGTGGAGGCGGCGGTGTTTCGGGCGCGGCAGGCCGGGCTTCGCTGGCCGCGGCCCGGGCCTGTTCCTCGGCCGCCTTGCGCTCGGCCTCCAATCGCGCTGCCTCGGCCTCGGCCTTGGCACGCTCCTCGGCCTCCCGGCGCGCCTGTTCCTCCGCCTTGCGCGCTTCTTCGTCAGCTCGCCGTTTTTCCGCCAGCACCCGGTTTTCTTCCTCCACCTTCTTGGCCAGTTCCGCCATCTTGCTCTTGGGCGGCTCGACCTTGGGTTTGGATGCAGGCGCGGTTGACTTGGCGCTGCCCGGTTTGACCAAGGTGCGCTTCTTGCGAACTTCGACCGCGACCGTCCGTGCCTGCCCGCGACCACCGGCCTTGACTGCGGAAACACTCTTGCGTTTGAGGGAAATCTTCTTGCCACCGCCTTTGGCGTCACCCTTGCCGTGACTCTCCCGCAGATACGTGAGCAAAGCCATCTTCTGCTCATCCGTGACGGGATCGTCAGCACTGTTCAGTTCGACACCCGCTTCCTTCATCTGTTCCAGCAGACGTTCGACGGGCGTGCCGACTACATCGGCGAGCTGTTTTACTGTTACCTTACTCATACGTTTTTCTGTCCGCAGGATTTCGCTACGAAGCCTCCTGGTCGGCAAACCAGGGCTCACGCGCCTTCATGATCAATGCTGCCGCTCGCTCTTCATCAATGGTCTCCACATCGGTGATGTCTTCCACCGACTGTTCAGCGAGGTCTTCCATCGTGCAAATACCCTTGGCTGCCAGCAGTGCGGCAGTTTCATCGTCCATGCCTTCCATATTGAGCAGATCTTCCGCTGGCGGTTCGGTCTCGAGCACCTCCTCCAGCGCAATCGCCTTGGTCAGGAGCGCATCACGGGCGCGGTTGCGCAGTTCGGTCACAATGTCCTCATCGAATTCTTCGATTCGCTCCAGCTCCGCGCGATCGACATAAGCGATCTCATCGACCGTGGTGAACCCCTCCTGAACCAGGATCAACGCAACGTCCTCATCGACATCGAGCTGCTCCATGAAACCTTCCATCCACTTGCGGGCCTCCGCCTCGCTCTTCGCCTCGGCCTCTTCCACGGACATGGCGTTCAGCTCCCAACCGGTCAGTTGGCTGGCGAGACGTACATTCTGTCCGTTGCGACCGATCGCCTGGGAGAGTTTGTCCTCGGCGATCGCCAGGTCCATGCTGTGCTTCTCCTCATCGACCACGATCGAAGACACCTCCGCCGGCGACATGGCATTGATCACGAACTGCGCCGGATTTTCATCCCAGAGGATGATGTCCACCCGCTCACCCGCCAACTCATTGGAAACCGTCTGCACCCTCGAGCCCCGCATGCCGACGCAGGCGCCTACAGGGTCGAGCCGTGGATCGTTCGAGCGCACCGCTATCTTGGCGCGCAATCCCGGATCGCGCGCAGCGCCAAGGATATCGATGAGTTCCTGACCAATCTCGGGCACTTCCAGAGAGAACAGTTCCACCAGCAACTCCGGCGCAGTCCGGCTGACGATCAACTGTGGGCCACGGGGTTCGTCGCGCACCTCCTTGAGATAACCGCGGGCGCGATCACCGATACGCAGCGATTCCCGGGGGATCATCTCTTCACGGGGAATGAATGCCTCGACGCCTTCGCCCAGGTCCAGGAAAACGCCACGCCGCTCGGCTCGCTTGACTGTGCCCATCATCAACTCGCCAACCCGGTCCTTGAAGGCCTCGTAGATTTTCTTGCGCTCGGCCTCGCGGACTTTCTGCACGATCACCTGCTTGGCCGTCTGCGCCGCGATGCGGCCGAAGTCGACCGACTCGATCGGTTCCTCGATATAATCGCCCACCTCAACATCTGGGTGATCCTTGATGGCATAACTGTACAGAATCTGGGTCTCGGGCGATTCGAATTCGGGATCCTCGTCATCGACAACCCGCCAGCGCCGGAACGTTTCGTAATCGCCAGTCTCCCGATCGATACTGACACGGACATCGATGTCACCCCCCTGCTTCTTGCGCGTCGCCGAAGCCAGCGCCGCCTCGAGCGCTTCAAAAATCACATCCTTGTCGACACCTTTTTCCGCGGACACCACTTCCGCAACCATCAAAATCTCTTTATTCATTTCTTCGCACCTTGCGCAACCGCATCGAAATCCACCAGCAACCG
>CAZTJP010000356.1:0-2495 GCA_964613895.1 uncultured Thiotrichales bacterium
AATCCACCGGCACTGCCAGAATCTTGTAGTCGATACCGGATTCATCTTCCATATTGAGCATTCCCAGCGCCCGGCAGCTGATGACAGCACCGCTGAGCAGCGGCACCGGTGTGATCACCAGCACATCGATCGGATCGCCATCCTCCGATAAGGTGTGCGGAATCAGTCCGTAGTTCGCGGGATAGTGCAGTGAGGTGCCGAAAAACCGGTCCACCACCAGCGCACCGCTGGACTTGTCGAACTCGTACTTGACCGCGCCGCCATCATTGGGGATTTCGATCAAGACATTGAAGGCTTCCGGCAGATTGTCACCTGCGCTGATCTTATCGATATTCATGCTTGTCCTTTCCTTTCGTGTACAGAAGTGTTGTCTGGATGGGTTCTCGCGTCAGGTCTTGCGGTAGATCTCCGCCCCGCTGCTGATGAACTCCACCGCCTTTTCCCGCATGCCCTGTGCAACCGCCACATCCTCGGAAACACCCTGTTTTTTCGCGTATTCGCGAACATCCTGGGTGATTTTCATGGAACAGAAATGAGGACCGCACATCGAGCAGAAATGGGCCACCTTGGCAGAATCCTTTGGCAAGGTTTCATCATGGAATGCCCGCGCCTTTTCAGGATCGAGTGAGAGATTGAACTGATCCTCCCAGCGGAATTCGAAGCGCGCCTTGGACAGGGCGTTGTCACGCAACTGGGCACCCGGATGACCCTTGGCGAGATCGGCGGCGTGGGCGGCGATCTTGTAGGTGATGATACCATCCCTGACGTCCTGCTTGTCCGGCAGTCCCAGGTGTTCCTTGGGCGTGACATAGCACAGCATGGCAGTACCATACCAGCCGATATTGGCCGCGCCGATCGCCGAGGTGATGTGGTCGTATGCCGGGGCGATGTCGGTCACCAACGGGCCAAGCGTATAGAAAGGCGCCTCGAAACAGTCTGACAGTTCCTTGTCGACATTCTCCTTGACCATCTGCAAGGGCACGTGGCCGGGACCTTCGATCATGGTCTGGACATCGTGTTGCCAGGCGATCCGCGTCAGTTCACCCAGCGTCTCGAGTTCCGCGAACTGGGCCTTGTCGTTGGCGTCGGCAAGCGAGCCGGGACGCAATCCGTCACCCAGACTGAACGAGACATCATAGGCTTTCATGATCTCGCAGATTTCCTCGAAATGGGTGTAGAGGAAATTCTCCTCATGATGCGCCAGACACCATTTGGCCATGATCGAGCCGCCTCTCGAGACGATGCCGGTCAGCCGGTCGGCCGTCAGGGGTACATAGGCCAGCCGGACGCCAGCGTGGATGGTGAAATAATCGACACCCTGCTCGGCCTGTTCGATCAAGGTGTCGCGAAACAGCGCCCAGGTCAGTTCTTCCGCGCGACCATCGACTTTCTCGAGCGCCTGATAGATCGGGACAGTGCCGATCGGCACCGGCGAATTGCGCAGGATCCACTCACGGGTTTCATGGATGTGTTTGCCGGTGGAAAGGTCCATCAGCGTATCCCCACCCCAGCGGGTGGACCAGACCATTTTTTCGACTTCTTCCTCGATCGATGAGGTCACTGCCGAATTGCCGATGTTGGTGTTGACCTTGACCAGAAAATTGCGCCCGATGATCATCGGTTCCAGTTCAGGATGATTGATATTGGCGGGAATGATGGCCCGGCCACGCGCGATTTCATCGCGAACGAATTCGGGCGTGACCAGCGGCGGTGTCGCAGCGCCAAAATTTTCACCGGCATGCTGAGCCAGTAATTTGCGGTAGCGCGGATCTTCGCGCAGGGCTTCGAGCCGCAGGTTCTCACGAATGGCGACATATTCCATTTCGGCTGTGACGATACCGCGGCGTGCATAGTGCATCTGGGTCACATTGTTCCCGGGCAACGCGCGGCGTGGGGCGCGAATATGTTCGAACCGCAGGCTGGCCAGTGACTCGTCCCGGGCACGCTCCCGACCATATGCCGAACTGGGCCCGGGCAGCACTTCCGTGTCACCACGGTCGGCAATCCACTGCGCCCGCACAGCGGGAATGCCTTTCATCAGATCGACTTCGATCTCAGGATCCGAGAATGGCCCGGAGGTGTCATAGACCGGAATCGGTGGATTCTCTTCTTCTCCACTGGACGTTCGCGTGGGTGAACAGTGAATTTCCCGCATGGGGACGCGAATGTCCGGCCTGGATCCCGTTACATAGATCTTGCGGGAACCGGGAAACGGGCGGGTGACATCGGAAGAAAGCTCGGCAGTTCTGCGAATAAAGTCTTCAGGTATGGCGCTCATAAGGGTTCAACCAGCTCATTCGACCGGATCGCCGCGCAAGAACAGGTTGTCGCCCCGGCCAGACTGCCGGATGGGACCACCGCCTCCCTTCGCGGGCATTATCCCGATCAGGTTCCAAGGGTCTGTCTCAGTCCCGCGCTCTACAGCGCGCAACACCCCCGGCGTGACCGCACAGCATAACATAGCTCAGTCACCGGGGTATCCTTCCACGACCCTG
>CAZTJP010000357.1:0-2488 GCA_964613895.1 uncultured Thiotrichales bacterium
ATTTCGACCTGCCACAAATGGCAGAAGACTATGTCCACCGCATCGGTCGAACCGCACGTGCCGGCGCTTCCGGCACCGCACTCAGTTTTGCCTGCGAAGACACTTCGTTCTACCTGCCCGACATCGAAGCATACGTCGGCCAGAAACTGCCCGTTGGTCAAGTCACCGACCACCTCGACCACGAACTCAAGCCGCGAGCGAAACTGGAACGCTTCGGCGGCAACCGTCCGTCGAGCAAAAAAGGCAACCACCGTGGCCGCTCGCATAAAAAACCTTCCGGCAACCGCCACCGCTCACGCCCCCGCGGCAAACGCCCCCACAACCGCAAGCGCGCCTGATCACCTCGGCGACTGTCCAGCCTGAATTTCTCACAGGATCACGACTGCGACCGCCCAATGCGGCGCGCTGACTGGTTCCCGGCGCTGCTGCCGGAATGACCCTGGATTGCGGTCTCAGAAGACCTGCTCGGGCACCTCGGCACCTTCCACCGACATGGAATCGTCCGCAACTTCGGTGGGCGCGTGCCCCGGCCTGAAGATCTCGAACACCGGGTTACGAGTATTTGGCCCCGCCCGCAGCCCTGTAGCTGGATCGATTTTCACCGTCACCAGATCATCTGGCATCTTCCATGGCCGTTGTGGAGAATCCCGCAACGCCACCCGCATGTAGTCGATCCATGCCGGCAACGCCAAATGCCCTCCCGTTTCCCGCTTGCCCAACGGCTTGTTGTCATCAAAGCCAATCCAGGTCGTCGTCACGATCTCCCGGTTGAAACCGCTGAACCAGGCATCACGCTGGTCATTCGTCGTACCCGTCTTGCCCGCCAGATCCCGGCGATTGAGCACCCGCGCGCGGCGACCGGTTCCGATACGGATCACATCCTTCAACATGCTCACCATCTGGAACATATTGTCCCGATCCATGACCCGCTTCGCCGGTCGGCCATAGAGACGACCAGTATCCGCCAACTCCGGATGCAACTGCAGCATCTCGGGTGTCATCAAATTGTCGCAAGGTGCCTGACAAGCCACATATGGCGCATGCCGATAAATGACCTTACCCTCCCGATCCTCGATTCGGGAAATGAAATACGGCTCGACGCGATAACCTTGATTGGCAATGACCGCATAGCCACTGATCAACTCCAGCGGCGTCAACGCCCCGGTACCCAAAGCCAGCGACAAATCCGCCGGCAACTTGCGCTGGGTCATGCCAAACTTGCGGATATGGCGCAACGCAAACCGCACTCCAACTTTCTGCAGCAAGCGAATCGATACCAGATTCTTCGAGTGCGCCAACGCCATTCTCAACCGGGTGGGCCCTTGAAACTTTCCGGAATAATTCTCTGGTCGCCACAGAATCGCCTCGCCATGCAACTCCGTCTCATGCACGATCGGCGCATCATTGAAAATACTGGCCGGCGTAAAACCCTTGGCCAGCGCAGCCGAATAGACAAAAGGCTTGAAATTGGAACCCGGCTGTCTGATCGCCTGGGTCACACGATTGAAACGGCTGTAGTAATAATCGAATCCACCCACCAGTGACAGAATACGGCCATCCGTGGCGCTGATCGACACCAGTGCACCGCTGACCTCAGGCAATTGGCTCAACTTCCAGCCATGCTCTGTTCTCACCAGCCGCACCAGATCACCCGGTTTCAGCACCTCATCGACCCGCCTGGGCCGTGGACCGCGACGATCTTCATCGATATACGGTCTCGCCCAACGCACGGCCGCCAGATCGAGATCCGCCACTTCGCCATCCCCAAGATACAGACTCGCAGACTTTGCGTCCGACTCCATCACCAGCGCCGCACGCAACCCACCATAGGCAGGATGATTCTTGACGATGGCATCGAGATCGGCCGTCCGCTTGCCCGCCAGATCGTAGACCGCTTCGGCTCCCCGATATCCATGCCGGTGATCGTAGTCGATCAGTGTCTTGCGCAAAGCCAGATTCGCCGCCCGCTGCAACGGTGTGTGGATCGTGGTGGTCACCTGCATGCCAGACGAATAGAGAGCATCGCCATACTTCTCGTACAGAAATGACCGCACCATTTCCGCCACATAACCCGCCTCGACATCGACTCGTGCCGCGTGAACCCGGGCAGTCAACGGCGCAGCCGCCGCGCTTTTGAACGCCTCCTGGCTGATGTATCCCTTCTCGAACATCCGCCGCAACACATAGTTTCGGCGCAAGCGGGCGCGCTTGGGGTTCGCCACCGGATTGAATTTGGAAGGCGCCTTATACAACCCCGCCAGCATCGCAATCTGCGGTAGCGTCAGGCTGTCGACATCCCGACCGTAATACACTTGCGCCGCCGCACCCACCCCATAGGCACGTTTTCCCATGTAATTCTGATTGAGATACAGCCCCAGAATCTCATCCTTGGACAACTGCTTTTCGATCTGCAGCGCCAACAACATCTCTCGTAGCTTCCGCCAAAACGTCCGCTGCCGGTTGAGGAAAAAGTTGCGCGCCACCTGCA
>CAZTJP010000358.1:0-2486 GCA_964613895.1 uncultured Thiotrichales bacterium
CGTCCGAGCGAGCCATCATGACGGATGGTGCCGCTTTTCGCCCCACGGGGCTTCCGACTACTTCGACGCCAACTGGGGGCGAGGCGACGCCGGCATACGAGGTGCTTCGCGTGCTCTTTCCGCCTTGAAGCGGTGCAATACCCGCTCGACATACCGGCGTGTTTCCCGTGGCAGATGGCGGGCAATGGCTGGCCAGTCATTCTCTGGTTGACCGGCCTTGTTGAAGGCGCGCAAGACCCGGACATAACCGCCATTGTAGCTGGCCAGCATCAGACGAATACGGGTCTCCGGGGTGACTTCGCGATCCCAGCGATCGTAGAGATAGGCATTGAAACAGATACCCGCTGCAATATTGGTATCCAGTGAATGCATTTCCCGGCCCCTGAACTCGCTGTTCTTCTTCTGAATCTCGCGGTAGGTTGCCGGCATCAATTGCATCACCCCCTGTGCGCCACGATGACTGCGCGCCTTATGGTTCAGCTGTGATTCGACCAGCCCCTGGGCCTTGAACAATCTCCAATCGAGCTTGTCGCCGAAATACTGGCGGCTGTAATCCTGAAAATACTTGTCGAGCCGATCGACACCCGTGGCTGCTTGAGCCTGTGCCACCATCAGCAGCCACACCAGCGTACTCACCATCACCGTGAGGCGACGCCCCGCCATGTTGCCTGAGAGATTGTTATTCATATTGTTTTGAATGGTTAGCCTGATTGAAAGGTTTTCTGTTCCATCCATGGCAACGGCGTCCACTCTACGGTGACGCCACACTCGGCGAAATCACACATCGACGAGACAATGACGATTGTCGATGAAGCTCTGTTCGTCGGCCCGTGGTAACGATTTGCCGCTATTTGTGACCATTACCCTTCCCATCCTCCGAACGACAAGGTTTACTGCCCCCGTTCATACGCCCGGGTAATCAGTGTTTTCACCAGCTCTGACGCAACGGATACAGATTCCGAACGTGGGTCCTGGAAACTGCGTTTTGTCCAGAGACTGCAGCCCCTGGAACGACGAATTCGAGAATACCATCACAAATTTGGTCGACCAGAAACCGAAAATCAGTATATACTAATATTCAAAATTGGCAACCAGCAGGCAATGCGTCCCGCTCGTTCCCGGTGATCCACCGATGAATGGAAAACCGGCCGCACGGCTCAAACCACTATGATCCACGTCAATACACACAATTCGGGCAACACGGATGGTTACACCCGGGCTCTCAGTATTTTCCTTGGGGCTGGTGTGGTTTTTCTGGTGATATGCAACGGTTTTTTCACCTATTCCGGCGCCACACTCTACATTCGACAACCGCTTTATGCGCTGCTGTTCGCCATCGCGGTGCAATTCGCCATCGCCGCGACGCTACTGGCCTTGCCCAGCGTCAAGGGATTGGGACGCCTGATCATGCTGGTGGTCTATCTCTCGGCTTTTACCCTCTCGACGCTGTCAGCCTTCACCTATATCTACAACAGCAGTCACCCCGAAGGGCTGGACATGAAAGCGGTCAACACGCAATTGAAAGCCTCGATTGCCTCCCTGGCTTCGGAAGCACTCCAGGCTGAGCAAGGCTATATCGAGAATGAGCGCAATCTGGTCGCCCAGGCCCGGCGCAGCATGGAAGAGGAAGCGCTTCGCGGCTACAACTCCGGTGCTGGCCCCGGCAAGGGACCGCGATACTACGCCAAGCAGGAAGCCTATCAACGGCTGTCCGAGCAGTTTGATGAACATGAGCAGCACTACAGCCAGGCCCGCGCGCTGTATGACCAGATCAACGAACTGCTGAGCAAGCCCAGCGATGATCATCAGCGGGAAAACCTGATCGTACTGTTTTCCCGGCTGCGCACCCATACCACCACCGAACGGGCCAACGAGTTGCTGGCGCAGATCAACAGAGACTATCTGGGGCAATTGCAAAACCCGGTCGAACGTGCCATCACAGCCATCATCGACCGCAGTCAGTACTCGATCACCATGGCGGTCAGCGTCGTCTGGGCAGCCATATTCGACCTGCTGGCGCTGTTCATCGGCGTGATCCGCTACTACCTCATCAAACCGGAACAATCGATCGTGCAAGGTGTCTACAACATCATCCTCGATTTCATGACATTCCTGTTCCGCCTGCGGCACATCGGCCACGAAGCGCGATTCCGATACCGTGAAAAGGCGCCTCAACTCGGAGAGCCGGTCAGTTCGCCGGAGATGCAATCCTTCGCCACCTATCTGCTGGCTGGCAGCCAGTTATCGATGAAGGAAGACGACGATGACGCCACCGAGCCACTGCGGACACTCAGTACCTATATCGAACCACTGGGGCTGACACGGCCGAAAAACAGCATCGGAATTCCGTATGACACCGTGCACGAGGAAACCCGGCTGAAAACCTTGATGGCGCTGCTCGTTCAGACCGGCATCTTCATCAACGACCTGCGCCACGAGTGCTACATCCTGAACAACCGTGCCGAAATGGCCTCGAAAGTGATGGT
>CAZTJP010000359.1:0-2444 GCA_964613895.1 uncultured Thiotrichales bacterium
GTCGCCCAACGTCGGTTGCGAGAAAGGTGTAGACATGATCTTGGATGGCCGAACAATTCAAAGGGGGATGGCGATTCTCCTGTGGCTGATGATCAGCGGTTGTCACCATGGATCGGAAGTGGTGCATATCGACGGTACCACGGGGGCAGAGGTTTTGGGTGAGGAAGGGATTGGGCCTGATGTCGCCGGGAACGGCTACTTCATTACCCGTAACAATTCGGCACGATTGCTGGGTGATTCGCTGGGGACTGGCGAGATCGATAACCGGGACTTGCGCAAGATTGTTCGTGTCGATCTGCGCGCGGCGGGTAGTGAATTGATGGTTGGCCAAGCCTATGTGGCACGCTTTGCGTTGGGAAGTGAAAACATCCGTGCCATCATTCCGGTGAAGAATACCAGCGCCCGCTTGCGTTGTTTTTTGGCATTGAAGAGCATCATTTTCACTGCCGGGGATGGTCGGAGCCTGGCTGTCGATGACAAGGATTTCGTCGAAGGCAGCGTGGGCCGCAGCCGGTCGTCCACCAATACCTGCCTGGCGCCGGGTGAAATCGGTTATGCATTGATGGAAGTGTTGGCAGAACCAGGTGGTCAGCGCCTGTTTTCGTCACTCGATCATGTTGAAATCGTGGGTTTCGAAGAATCCAGCGAAGCGTTCATTCCTGCCTCTGTGCGGGTCTTGCCGACCCATTACGAGGTGGTCGATCCAGCCACCCGGGACTACACCGTTACGATAGAGAACCAGGGGGCCAGCAGGGTTCAGATCGACCCGCTGGGACTCAGTGTGGTACTGCTCGATGAGCAGGGGCGCCCGCTGGATTGGGATTTCCTGAGGATTCCCAGTGAGCAGGAAACAGGATTCGGGACCGTATTGGGGGCGGGGCAGACCATGAACTTGATTGCCGTTACACGCTTCAAAGGCGTTTCCAGCCACATTCGGGCGATCGTCAATTTTGATCAGGTTTCCGGTACACCAAGAGCGGGCCGTTGACGCTCTCCTTTATCGATGCTGGCCACTTCCCGGCGTTCGATCGGCGTGATCACAGACTGTAAAGAGAGAGAACGATGAGTTTTTCCTTGTTTGCCGTTGTCATTGTTGTTCTTGCGGTTATCACCCTCTATATGGGGGTCAAATCCGTGCCACAGGGTTATGAATGGACGGTGGAACGGTTTGGAAGATACCGAACCACGCTCAAGCCGGGCCTCAATCTGATCGTGCCGTTCTTCGACCAGATCGGCAAAAAGGTGAACATGAAGGAGAGTGTCTTCGATATTCCGACCCAGGAGGTGATCACCCGTGACAATGCGATGGTCGAAGTGGATGGCGTCGTTTTCAGTCAAGTGCTGGATGCCGCCAAGGCTGCCTATGAGGTGAATGATCTCAATCGCGCCATTCAGAATCTGACCATGACCAACATCCGGACGGTGATGGGGGGAATGGATCTGGATGAGTTGCTTTCCCGTCGGGACAAGATCAATACCAATCTCATCAATATCCTTGATAATGCCACCAGTCCCTGGGGCGTCAAAGTGACCCGGGTCGAGATCAAGGATATTCGTCCCCCACGGGATTTGGCGGAGTCCATGGCCCGACAGATGAAAGCAGAGCGTGACAAGCGGGCCAAAGTCCTCGAGGCAGAAGGTTTGCGTCAGTCGGAGATACTCAAGGCCGAAGGTTTGAAAACGGCTGTGATCCTCGAGGCCGAAGGGCGCCGTGAAGCGGCGTTTCGCAACGCAGAGGCGCGTGAGCGTGAAGCCATGGCGGAAGCCAAATCCACCTCGTTACTGACCTCTGCGATTGGCCATAGCGGTGAAGATGCCATTCAGGCAATCAATTATTTCGTGGCGCTGAAATATGTCGATGCCTTGAAGCAGATTGGTGCGGCCGAAAATCAGAAGCTGATCATGATGCCACTGGAAGCATCGGGCGTGGTGGGTGCCGTCTCGGGCGTCACGGAATTGTTGAAAGGAAAGGAACGGAATGATGGAAAATGAATGGTTGGTCTATTGGCACTGGTGGGCGATTGGCGTGGTCTTTCTCATTTTCGAGATGCTGGCCCCGGCTTCTTTTTTTCTCTGGATGGCTGTTTCCGCAGGTATTGTTGGCGGGGTGTTATTGCTGTTTCCAGCGCTGTCGTTCAATTATCAGTTACTGCTTTTTGCTGCCATCTCATTCATTGCCATAGGCGTATTCCGGCTCTATCGCAAACGCCATCCCCACAGCCATTCGGATGATGCCAGTCTGAATCAGCGTGGCAAACAGTACGTCGGCCGAATTTTCGTGCTGGAAGAGCCCATTATAGGTGGTGTGGGCAAGCTGTTCGTCGATGACACCATCTGGCGTATCGAGGGTGATGACCTGCCAAAAGGTACGTTCGTCAAAGTGGTTGGAAGTCGCGGCAACGCCCTGCTTGTCAGTCGGGTCGATCCTTCCAGCAACTAGCCCG
>CAZTJP010000360.1:0-2441 GCA_964613895.1 uncultured Thiotrichales bacterium
GCAAGCCTGACCCCGTCCGGGGCTGGCCTGACTATGCCATCTGGTCCAGCAGGTCGTAAGCGGCCTGGCGGTACAATGCGCTCAGCGATGGCAGATTGAAGACGTAGCGGGTCAGTTCCTCCACCGAACCCTGGTGCTTGATGATCGCCATCGCAAAGTGAATCAACTCGGTCGCTTGCGCGCCGATGATCGTCGCCCCCAGCAACCGGCCACTGGCCCGATCACCCACCAGCTTCACCATCCCCTGCTCCTCACCCAGCATCGGCCCGCGGACATTCTCGTGATAATGCGCCATCCCGGTGACCGGATCGAACCCCGCCTCGGCGGCAGCCCGGGCATCCATCCCCACCGAACTCAACTCCGGAATCGTGAAAATACCGGACGGAATCAGATCATCCACCGGTTCACGCTCATGGCCGAACATATGCGAAGCCGCCACCCGCCCCTGCTCCATGCCCGCAGACGCCAATGACGGAAAACCCGTGACATCCCCAGCGGCATAGATACTCTCCACCGACGTCCGCATATAGGCATCCACCTCGATCGCCCCCCAGTCCGTCAACGCAATGCCCGCCGCCTCCAGATCCAGCCCGTCGGTGGCCGGTACACGACCCAACGCCACGAACGCCGTCTCCGCTGAAACCAGGGTCCCGTCGTCGAGCTCGACCTCGACCTGATGCCCGTCCACCTGCCGCACCCCCGTGGCGCGCGCCTGATGACGCACCACCATGCCATCACCTTCCAGCGCCGCCTCGAGAAACGCTGTCACTTCGCTGTCCAGAAACCCCAGCAAGCGCTCGCGGCCATTGATCAATGTCACCTGCACACCCAACGCCTGGAAGATCGATGCATACTCACAGGCAATCACGCCGCCACCCAACACGATCATCGAATGCGGGATACGCTCCATCCTCAGCAACGTATCCGAATCGTGCACCACCTTCCCATCCACCGGCAGCTCCGGCGCCGGCCGTGGCTTCGAACCCGTCGCCACCAGCATGTAATCCGCCGACAACCGCTCGCCGCTGTCCAGTTCCACCGTATGGGCGTCGACAAACCGTGCCGAACCCAACCGCCGGGCAATGCCATGCGCGCGGAAACTGCGCTCGATCTTCTCCCGCCAGCGCGATACCAAATGCCGTTTCAGCGCCATGAAGCCGCGCACCGTCGGCGCCGCCGAAGGATTGCCCAGCACCCCGCGACGACGCCCGCCAGCCAGATACAATGCCGACTCCCGCAACGTCTTGCTGGGAATCGTGCCGGTATTCACCCAGGCGCCACCCGCTGGCCCCCGGTCGATGACACACACCGAACGGCCATAGTAGCCAGCCTGCAGCGCCGCTTTCTCACCCGCCGGCCCGCTGCCGATCACGATCAAATCGAATTTATCCAAAAGCTATTGCCTTCCTGATCAATACAAAAGATGGCCGGATCGCCTTCTCAAAAATGAAGAATCTGGCGCACGAAAACCAATCGTAATAGTCTGATCAGCGATTATGAAAGAATTTCTCGAACATTTCCTTGCCCTGGCGCTCGACGCTGCGCCATGGCTGGCGCTGGGGCTGCTGCTCGGTGGGCTGATGAAAGCCCTGATTCCTACCGCCTGGCTGGAACGTCACCTCAAGGGCGATGGGCTCTGGCCCGTAGTCAAAGCCGCCCTGCTCGGCGCGCCACTGCCACTCTGCTCCTGTGGCGTCGTGCCTGCTGCGCTCGGCCTGCGCCGCGCCGGCGCCTCCCCGGCCGCCACCACTTCGTTCCTCGTCTCCACCCCCGAAACCGGTATCGACTCGGTCTCGATCACCTATGCCCTGCTCGGCCCGGTGATGGCCATCGCCCGCCCCATTGCCGCCATCGCATCCGCTATCACCGCCGGTCTGATCGTCGGCAGCCGTGGCGCCGCGCCTGCATCGGCGCATGCCCACCACCATGAAGACCATGAAACAACCGCCTGTTGCAGCACCCAAGCCGAGCCGGAAAAAACCTGCTGTGCATCCACCGAAAACTGTTGCAGTGACAGTTCCACGCCAATCGAAAACCCGATTCTCGACGGCATCCATTACGCCTTCACCGATCTGCTCGACGACATCCTGCCGTGGCTGCTCGTCGGCCTGCTGTTCTCCGCCGCCGTACAAACCTGGGTGCCGGGCGATTTCCTCGCTCGCTGGGGCAGCGGCCTGCCCGCCATGCTGATCATGGTCGCCATCAGCATCCCCATGTACGTCTGCGCCACCGCCTCCACCCCCATCGCCGCCGGCCTGATGCTCAGTGGCATTTCGCCCGGCACTGTGCTGGTCTTCCTGCTCGCCGGGCCCGCCAGCAATGTCGGATCGCTGGGCATCATCCGCCAGGAGCTCGGTCAGCGCGCCACGCTCGCCTACCTCGGTGCGGTCATCTTCGTCGCCATTGCCGCCGGCCTGCTGCTCGACAGCCTGCTGACCACC
>CAZTJP010000361.1:0-2439 GCA_964613895.1 uncultured Thiotrichales bacterium
GCAATGTATTGCGGCGCCTCGGGCCGATCCGGATTGACGAAGATATTGCCCGGATGCATATCGGCGTGAAAGAAATTGTGCCGGAACACCTGGGTGAAAAAAATCTCGACTCCCCGCTCCGCCAACGCCTGGAAACTGACATGATGCTTTTTCAGCGCCTCGGTGTCAGACACTGGAATACCCTGGATGCGTTCCATGACGACCACGTTCGTCGAAGTCAGATCCCAGATGATCTCCGGTACATAGAGAAATTCGGAGTTCTCGAAATTGCGCCGCAACTGAGAGGCATTGGCCGCCTCGCGCATCATATCCAGCTCATCGAGAATGGTTTTCTCGTACTCCTGAACCACCTCCACTGGCCGCAGGCGCTTGCCATCGGCCCAGTACCTGGCCGCCAGCCGGGCCAGGATGTACATCAATTCCAGATCACGATGAATGACATGGATGATTTCCGGCCGTACCACCTTGACGACCACCTGGCGGCCATCCTTCAACTCGGCGGCATGCACCTGGGCGATCGAAGCCGATGCCATCGGTTCGCGATCGAAACGGGCGAATGCCTGTGAAACCGGCTGGCCAATGGCCTTTTCGATGATCGCCACTGCCTGCTCGGAAGGAAACGGCGGCACCCGATCCTGCAACCGGGCCAGCTCCACCGCATACTCGCTCGGCAACAAATCACGGCGCGTCGACAACATCTGGCCGAATTTGACGAAAATCGGCCCAAGATCCTCCAGCGCTCGCCGTACCCGCACCGCCCGGCTTTCGGTATGCTGCCGAAACCAGTTCCACGGCGCCAATTTGTAAGCAAACTCCAGCGGTCTGAAAAGGTGAATGGCGAAAATGAACTCATCCAACCCGTGACGCAGGAGGATGATATTGATGGTCATCAACCGCAGCGCCTGCCGCACCGCTTTCATGAGGGACGATCCGGCAAGCTGGTGGAGCGCCGCTCCAAACGGCGAATACGTGCTTCCAGACGATCGACATCCGAGCGAAAACGATCGACCTCGGCAATGAAATGCTCAATCTCGATCCGCTCCGGCAACAACCCGGATTCTTCCTTCAGATATTCGCTCACATCCTGTTGCAGTGCGCCCCCCGTCTGCCGGGCCCAACCCAGCACGCCACGTGCAACACTGCCGAGCTTGTGGGCCGCAAAATCACCCACCAACCGGCTGGCGACCTCATCCCAATCCAGCTCCACCCGCTTGAGAATATCCGAAAACTGCTGTGCGATCCGGCTGTCGCCCTCGATCACCACCGCTCCCGAAGCAATCGACTGTGCCGGATCATCGCTACGCATCATCGCCAGCAACGCCGGCAGACTTGCCCGCACCGTGCAATCCGGCTCGAGCGCGGTCTGCGCCAGCAGATCGACCGCCCTGGCGCGCGGGCTGACATACACACGAAGCTCCGGCGCAGTGATATCAAAACACAACAGCTTGTCCGACAAAGCCCCCAGCGCCGCGGACGACTCCGGATCCAGCGCCAGATAATGATTGAAAACCTTCTCGGCAATCTTCAGCAAATGGGGACTGAGCAACATCGGCGTCGTCACTGAACACAATCAGTCAAGCACATACCCATAATGCAGCGCGACCACCCCACCGGTCAGATTGAAATAATCGCAATGCGAAAAACCGGCATCCTCCATCATCGCCTTCAGCGTCTCCTGATCCGGGTGCATACGGATCGACTCCGCCAGATAACGGTAACTGTCGCTGTCCCCCGCCAGCAACTTGCCCATCAACGGCAACGCCGTAAACGAGTAGAGATCATAGACCTTGCTGAACGCCCGGCTCACCGGCTTCGAAAACTCCAGCACCAGCAACTTGCCCCCGGGCTTGATACAGCGCTTCATCGAACGCAACGCCGCTTCCTTGTCCGTCACATTGCGCAAACCGAAAGCAATCGTCACCACATTGAAACAATCATCACGGAACGGCAGACACTCCGCATTGACCTGCGCATAGCGCACATTCCCCACCACACCTTCATCCATCAACCGATCACGGCCCGCGCGCAACATCGAACTGTTGATATCCGCCAGCACAACCACCCCATCTGGCCCTACCCGGCGAGCAAACTTGCGCGCAAGATCCCCTGTCCCGCCGGCCAGATCCAGTACCGTCATGCCTTCCCGAACCGCTGCCTGACTGATGGTGAACTGCTTCCATAGTCGGTGAATGCCCATCGACATCGCATCGTTCATCAAATCGTATTTACCGGCAACAGAATGGAAGACCTGCGCAACCTTGCCAGCCTTCTCCTCGACCGGCACCTGCTGATAGCCAAAATGGGTGGTTTTCTCAGATTCAGACATGGAACGCGCCATCGGTGGATGAAGGGCAAGCAAAGGGCGGATACCCCGTGCGTCGGCCCGACAATGTAATTCAATTGACAGACGGAAGCAAAATAAACGCCCACCGAAGCCCC
>CAZTJP010000362.1:0-2417 GCA_964613895.1 uncultured Thiotrichales bacterium
CGGGCTAGTGTCTTGCATCATTCCAGGTGAAACGGTAGGAGACCCCTCCCTGGCTGTAACTGATGCTCAAATCGGAGACGTGGGCGATGCCGTTGGCCGGGTCGCTCGTGGTGGTCGCGCCGAGGTACCACTGGTATTTGCCGCCCACGGTCACGGTGCCGCTGAGCAGTCCGGTCTGATCATATTGAATGAAACTGACATCCTGTCCGTTGGCAGCCGGGCTGTAATCGACCAGGTTGATGAAGGACTGGGCCACCAGTTTGTCGGTCACTGCGTCATCCTTGGCCTCGACATACTGGTGATTGGCACTGTCGTATTGCAGCCACTGAATCTCTATCGACTGGATGTGATCGGTGTTTTGAGGGTCTCTGTGGATGTGGATCACCGGGATGAAGCCAAGCGGATTGCCGGCAGCATCCAGCGGGTTGGAGAGAGAGAAGTCGAATGCGGCGATCTGCTGGCCATCGGCTTTCAGGCGCCAAAGGCCGCCGTCGGTCGACGCCAGGTCGAACTTGAAGACCAGCGTCGAGGCACCGCTGTCGGTGGTCTGGATGCCCATATGATCGTTGTAGCAGTAGTCGTAGCTGCTTTGCCCGCTGGACATGGCGCTGTTCATGATGCCGTTGAGGGTATCGAAGGAGGCACCGCCGAGGGTGATGGCGGCTGGCGGAAACAGGCCCAGCGAAGTGGTTCCGTCGCACAGGTTGTTGAACGACAGGCTGTCGGTATTGGTTTCGATCTCTCCGCTCACCCGGGACAACGAGAAATCGGATGGTCGGGTGGCATCGTTGCCCAGCGTGTCGAGGCTGGCACCTTGCCAGCTCCACTCGACATGGGGGAAGTAGAATTCCCGGCTACGCTCGCTGTAATTGAGGTATACATTGGCAAAGTGACGGTAGGCGTCATCACGGCGGGCGTATTCCTTGAGCTGTTCCAGCGTCAGGCTGAGCCGGGCTTCGATGGACTCGGCATCATTGCTGCTGTCTGCCGAGCGGGCGTCCGTGGCGGAAGCAGAAAGCTCGCCCAGATCGATTGCTGATCCATTGGCGGTGGAAAAAGGCAGGTCCACCAGTGACCCGTCGTCGGTTACCGCAGCGCTGGCTGGTACGCTGACATAGGCAACCACCTTGTCGTCCGCGGTCTGCGCGGAAGCATTGACCAGCAGCAAGACCCAGTCGTACTCTTTGGTCAGAGTCAGCTCGAAATGACCATCGGCGGCGATCTGCGCGGTTCGTATCTGGTCGAAGACCCCAATATCGATGTTGCCGCCATCGGAAGGAATGGCCACCAGAGTGTCGACGCTGCCAATGTCCTGCGCGCAGGCAGAACGGAAACCCAGCCAGCCGGCCAGCTTCTGCGTCCATCCTGCCCGGGCCGCCAGCGGGTAGTCGCTGGTATTGACACTGCCGCTCAGCGTCAGGTTCTGGCTGTTGCCCGATCCACTACCACCACCGCAGGCGGTGAGCGCCAAGGACAGCGCCAGCGGGAGAATGTGTTTGGAAGAAAAGAAAATGTCTGGCCTGGAAGATGAATCGCGCATGAGTAACCCTTCTGTCGTTGAGGGAATTGACGATAGTGAATCCTGCGTCCTCATGCAATTCCCGCCCGACGAAGCGGCATCAATATTCCCTGGTCTGTCAGCGGTACTGACCCGCGTCTCACATTCCATCCGGCTGGTGGTGCGGCCTGCTGGTATACTGACAGCTGTTTCAGCAGGCCAATAACTTAAGGATTCATGACATGCGTGAAGGGAGCCCCCGAAAGATTTATCTGAGCGAATACACGCCACCGGCATTCGGTATTTCTTCGGTCGATTTGTATTTCGATCTGCGTGATGGTGCCACACGGGTTACCAGCGAGCTGGTGATGACGCGGCAGCCGACAGGCGAAGGCCAGCCGTTGCGGCTCGATGGGGTGGGCCTGGAGTTGTTGTCGTTGTCGATCGACGGGCGTGACCTGCAGCAGGATGAGTACCAGGTCGACGAGGAAGGGCTGACGATCTTCTCGGTTCCCGATGCCTTCACCTTGCGTTCGGTGGTGCAGATTTTGCCGGAAGCGAATACTGCGTTGGAGGGGTTGTATCAGTCCAGCGGCAATTACTGCACCCAATGCGAGGCGCATGGTTTTCGCAAGATCACCTGGTTTCTCGACCGACCCGATGTCATGGCGGTGTTCAGCACCACGATCGAGGCGGACAAGGCGCGCTTTCCGGTGCTGCTCTCCAATGGCAACCCGGTTGATCGAGGCGAGCTGGACAATGGCCGGCACTGGGTGAAATGGGTCGATCCATTCAAGAAACCCTGTTATCTGTTCGCGTTGGTGGCGGGTGATCTGGCGCTGACCGAAGGCCGGTTTACCACGGCCTCGGGTCGTGATGTAGCGTTACGCATCTATACCGAAAAGCACAACGCGGACAA